>JAFSXP010000081.1 GCA_017443965.1 Oscillospiraceae bacterium | reverse complement strand
GAGAAGAACTGCTCGACGGTTGTGTCGCGGCGGATCTGCGGGCGGATATGCTCGATCCCCTCCCGCGCGACCGTGAGGATCGTCCCCTCGACAGGGCGCACGACGGAGGCGTAGGCGACGCGATAGGCGCGGTAAAACGCGTTTTTCAGTTCGCCCGTGCCCGCCGACGCGGTGCGTGAAAGCTCCAGCGCGACGCCGGAAAAGAGCTGCGACAGGATCACGCCGGAGTTGCCGCGCGCGCCGTACAGCATGCCCTCGCCGACCGCCTTGAGATAGACGTTCAGTTCCCTCACCGGCCTTGCCGCGCGCAGACCGTTTTCCAGCGTCAGGCGCATATTGGTGCCCGTATCGCCGTCCGCCACGGGA
Source organism: Oscillospiraceae bacterium (assembly GCA_017443965.1). GTDB lineage: Bacteria > Bacillota > Clostridia > Oscillospirales > Oscillospiraceae > RGIG3566. The sequence continues at coordinate 5,504 of JAFSXP010000081.1, read as the reverse complement.
AAGACGTTGAGGATATTGATCTTTTCCTCCGACGCGCGCAGGCATGCAAGCCCGTTGCGCAGCATCGCGTCAAACGCGACGCCGTCGATGCGTTTTGTGCTCATAGTTCACGCTCCGGTTTTTATGCTCGTTCCTTCTTGCCGATCTGCAGCACCGACTTGGGCAGGATGGTCGTCAGCAGCGTCGCCGCCAGCAGCGCCGCCGCGGCGATCAGCGTCAGATAGATCATCGCGCTGCCGCCGTTCTCGGAGCCCTTCTTCAGCGCCGTCAGCACGACGCCCGTGGCGACGCCGGTCGCGACGCCGTCAAACAGTCCCTGCACCGCAAAGTACATGGCGGAGTTGCCGATGCCGTCCTTCGCCTCCTCTTCGGCGGCGAGTTGGCTGGGCACGGTGTACGCCGTGGCGAAGATCGCGCCGATGGCGAACGAACTGATAAGTCCCGTCACGATGGCAAGCGCCGTTTTGGCGCCGCCCGCGGGCAGGAACGACACGCCGAACATGCCGAGCATGCCGACCGCGAACACGATGAACGTGTAGCGGATGCCGAAGCCGAAGCCGTGACGGTCGACGAAGCGGTTGTAGAGGATGAACGTCAGCGGCACCGGCGCGAACGCCGCCACCATGACGAAGATCATGCTCATGCCGGTGAAGGAAAAATACTCGTTGATGCCGCCGAGAAACAGCTGCACGCCGAACTGCATGGTCGCGTGGACGATCATCCACAGCACGAACGAGCGGTTTTTCATCGTGTGCTTCAGCGAGGCGACAAGTCCGACCGTTTTGTATTCGACGGCGGCTTCGTCGAGGTTGCTCGGCTCCTTGATCATAAAGAGCGGGATCAGCATCGTCAGCGCGAGCGGCAGCGTGATGAGCGCGACGACGCGGATGTTGATGCCGTTGAGCAGCATGCGCACAACGACGTAGCCGAGAATGAAATAGATGATATCGCAGACCGCCTTGACGTTGCCGAGACGGCGGCGGTCGCTCTCATTGTCGACGATCTCGGTGAACGTGGCGTAGTAGGTCGTCATGGTCAGCGTGTAGGCGCTGTAGAACAGGCACAGCACCAGACCGTAGTAGACGGTGTTCAGCAGCGTCGCGCCGGAGGGATCGGGGATCACGAGAAACAGCAGATAACTGATGATCAGCGGTACCAGTCCGATCACGATGCTCGGACGGCGGCGCCCGAAGCGGCTGCGGAATTTATCCGTGAACGCCGCCATCGGGATGTCGATGACGCCGTCGACGATCTTGGCGATCAGCACGAACGTCGCCCACAGGGCGGCGATGACAAGGTCTCTGCCGATATACGTCTGGAACGGCAGCGCGTCCTGCCCGAAGCCGCCCGCGATCAGCGCGGAGCAGAGGTAGGAGCCCATCATGAGGTTCATCATGTTGATGCCCATACCGGAGCAGGCGTACAGCCCGACCTTGAATTTTCCTTGCAGTTTTCTCATGCGTTTTCTCCTCCGTTCAGGTAGTCCTCCAAAATCCGCCGCTCCTGCTCAAGACCGTGCGAGATGGGCTTGCCGACGTAATACGCCGCCATCAGCCCGGGTCCGATATTGATGCCGCAGAGCGGGTAGACGTCCTTGACGTAGATCTCCTTGGGATGGAAACGCTCCTCTATAAGGCGGCGGTACTCCTCCGCCTCTTTGCGGCGGTTCGTCTGCGCGATGAAGATCGTCTGCGTCTCGGGCGCCTCGATGGTCTTTTCGATATAGTTCAGCAGCGCGGCGTAGGCGGTCTTCGCGCCCTTGACCTTGCCGATGACCGTGGTCAGACCGTTATAGTCGAACTCGCCGATCGGCTTGACGCCCGCCAGCGTGCCGAAAAACGCCTTCGCGTGCGTCAGGCGGCCCTTCTTCGCCACGAACGACAGATCGTCCAGCCAACCCGCCTGGTGGTAGCGGTTTTTGTTTTCCTCCAGATATTTCTCGATCTCGTTCAGGCTCTTGCCCTGATCGCGCAGCGCCGCGGCGTGCAGCGTCATCAGCCCGACGCCGGGCCCGAAGCGCAGGGAATCGACCACGCGGATATCCGCCTCGGGATAGGTCTTCAGCACGTTCTGCCGCGCCTGCCGCGCGAAGTCGTACGCGCCGCTGATGCCGCTGGAGATCGTGAGCAGCAGCACGTCGCAGCCCGCCAGAACGAGGTCGGTGAACGCCTGTTCGAACTCGCGGACGTTCGCGGGCGAGGTCGAATAGTCGTTCGGCGCCTGCTTGAGCGCGGCGTAGAACGCCTCCGCCGTGCCGCCGTCCCAGCCGGGCATGCCGGTCACGTCCGTGCCGTTCGGCATGCGGATATGCCCGGGAATCAGACGCACGTCGGCGCTTTTGCAGAGTTCCTCGTCGAGATCGCAGGTCGCGTCCGCAAGGATCATGATCTTCTTCATATCGTCTTCTCCTCTGTCCGTATCTGTTTTTCCAAAAACGCAAGCAGCTGCTCTTTCTGCGCGGCGGAGGCGCAGATATAAGCCATCGTGTGCGCCGCGCCGGGGACCGTGATTATGATCTTCTCCGAGGCGCAGGCGTCATAGATCGCGCCGAAGGTCTCAGCGGAGACGGTGTCGTCCGCCTCGCCGTACAGGAACGCGGCGGGGATCGTCGTCCGGGAAAGCGCCGCCGTCGTGGACTCGTTGATATCTACGCCTTTCAGCAGGCGCACCGTCGCGCGGATGACCGGCAGCGTCAGCCGCCACGGCACGTGCCGCCGCCTGCCGACGGAGGCGAATTGTTCGCGCGGCGAGGTATAGCCGCAGTCCAGCACCAGCGCCTGCACGCGGTCGCCGATGCGGTCGGAGACGTAAGACGCCGCCGCGCAGCCCATCGAGACGCCCCAGACGACCGTGCGCTTCGTCGCGGTCTCACGCGAGAGCCAGTCGAGCCACGAGAGCAGGTCGTTCCGCTCGGCGAGACCGAAGCCGGAAAAGCGGCCGCCGCTTTCGCCGTGCGCGCGCTGATCGACGAGCAGCAGGTTATACCCCCGCTCCCAAAGCGCCGCGCCGCTGACGCTGAAATTCGTCATCGCCGACGCGTTGTAGCCGTGCAGCAGCACCGCCGTTTTGCCGCCGCCGCGATCGAACCACAGCGCGGAGAGCGGAACGCCGTCGTACGCGCGGACGGCGACGCGCCGATGCGGCTGCCGCTGCAGAAATTCCCAGCAGCGCGCCATCTCCTCCCGATACGGCTTGAAATAATACTTGCTCTGCGCGATCTCAAGCCGGTGCCGACGGAAGAAGACCATCATCGCCGCCGTGACGCCGGGCGCGAGCCAGAAGATAAGCGCCGCCGCGCAGACGATGAGCAGGATGATCCAAACCACGTTCATAACAGACCTCAAAAGATCCCCGGCACGGCGTCCAGCCGTTCGCCGTCCCACAAAAAGCACCGCGCCGCCTCCGGCTTTTCCCCGCAGACGGAGAGCGTGTAGGCGTCCGGCAGCGAAAGCGTGCCCGTGCGCGTCTCGCGCGAGAGCGTGTCGAGCTTCCTCGTCAGCAGACCGCCCGTGCCGCCGCATTTGTAAATACTCTCTTTTTTCGTCCAGATCGCAAGGAAGTCGCTCGGCGTTTGCAGCGTCTCCAGTTCTCCTGCCGTGCAGACGCGGCGCGCCATCTTCTGCCACGAGTCCGTGTGGCGGGTTAAAAACGCCGCTTCACATTCGATATCCACGCCGCACGGCGCGTTCGAGACCGCCGCCGCGCAGGCGTCGCGGCAGTGGCTGAGCGAGAAATACAGTCCCTCGCAGTTCCATTTGCCGCCCTTTTCCGTGAAACGCAGATCCTCCATGCGGAGGCGGAACGAACGGGCGATCCCCTGCTCCAGCAGTTTCCAGACGGCGTACCGTTCGCGGCGTACCTGTTCATTCTGCGCACGGTCGATATACGCCTGCCGCGCGGGCGGGAAAACCCCGCCGACCGTCAGACCGTCCGGGATGCGCGTGACGAACACGTCGAGGATCGGACGGCTGCGCCATCTTTCGCGCAGCGTCTCCTCCTGCGTGCTGCGCCCCTCGCCGAACACGCAGCGGTAGGCAAAATGCTCGCAGTTGTTGTGCAGGATATCGTAGCCGCCCTCGCCGACGTACGAGCGTGCCAGCGCAACGGTCTGCGCGGGCGGGATGCGGCGCTTTTGCTCCGACTTATCCAGCACGGCGCGCTCGACGATCCCGCCGCCCGAGAAGGCGGCAATGTCGACCGACATGACGTGAAAATCCGGCTTTTCCATCGCCAAACGCGAAGGCGGCGGTCCGAATTCGATGACCTCATCCTCGCTGATGAACACGCCGTAGTGCCACACCGAGCCGACGCGCACGCGGATCATGTCGCCCGCAGTGCAGGCTTCCGGCCACCATTTCACCGCAGGTGCGCCTCGATGTAGTCCGCCACCGCGCCGACCGTGGCGACGTCCCTGACGCCGATATTTTCAAAGCGGATGCCGAAGCTCTCCTCCGTGGCGATGACGAGATACAGCATATCCACCGAGGAAAAGCCGAGGTCCTCCATCAGCCGGGAATCCTCGGTGAACGAGGGATTCGCGCCCAGCGTGTCCTGCAGGATGTCCTGCAGGCGACTAATGATCTCCGTTCTGCTCATTTGCATTTCCGATATCTCACGATCTTCATACTTTTTGTCCGCTCAAAGTCCGACGTGCGGACCGTGATGCGGCTGACACGCTCAAACGGCGGAAGCGCCGCGTTGATCTTCTCCAGCGCCTGCGTGAGTTGCGCCGACGCGCTCTCGGGCGGCAGCTTCGCCATCTCGACCGCGCGGGGAACGACCTCCAGCGCCAGAATTCGTCTTCCCTGCTCGGCGTAGTCCTCGAACACCTGGCAGTCCTGCACCAGCGGACATTCGAGGAACTTTGCCTCCAGCTCCGCGGGCGAGACGTTTTCGCCGCTGGGCAGCACGATGATTTCCTTGCTGCGTCCGACGATGTAGAGGAAGCCGTCGTCGTCAAATCGCGCCAGATCGCCGGTACGGAACCAGCCGTCCTCGGTAAAGGCGGTCTCGCCCTCCTCGCCGACGTAGCCGTCCATCATGTTTTTGCCCTTGAGCCACAGTTCGCCGTCCACGATGCGAAGCTCCTGATCGGGGTACGGGATGCCGACGGAATCCGGCTTTTCCAGATTGGCGGGGTTGCCGCTGACGAGATTTGCCGACTCGGTCAGACCGTAGCCGGGCAGCAGCCCGACGCCCATCTTGTCGTATTCGCGGATCAGGTACGGCGGCACCGCGGCGGCGCCGCAGATGATATATTTGAGATCCTCGCCGAGCATATTGCGTTTGAACTTTTTAGACAGGTTCATCGCCATCTCCGCCAGCGCCGGTACCAGCACCAGCACCGTCGGACGGAACGCGGCGATGTCGCGGAACATATCCTGATTGTTCCGGCAGATGAACAGCGTGCCGCCCGTGGAAAGGCAGGTCATCAGATTGCGGATCAGCCCGAACACGTGGCTGAGCGGCAGCACCAGCAGATACCGCGCGCCGACCACGCCGCG
>JAFSXP010000080.1 GCA_017443965.1 Oscillospiraceae bacterium | reverse complement strand
TTTGTCGCAGCCCGGCAGCTCCCTGTCGATGATGCGGCTGATCTTGTTCAGCTCCTGCATCAGGTTGGTCTTGTTGTGCAGCCGCCCCGCCGTGTCACAGATGATCACGTCGCTGCCGCGCGATTTTGCCGCCGCGATCGCGTCATACACGACCGACGCGGGATCGGCGCCTTCGTTCTGCCGCACGATGTCCGCGCCGGCGCGCTGCGCCCAGATCTCCAGCTGATCCGCCGCTGCGGCGCGGAACGTGTCCGCCGCACAGAGCAACACGCGCTTGCCGTCGGCTTTCAGCTGATTTGCCAGTTTCCCGATGGTCGTGGTCTTGCCGACGCCGTTTACGCCGATCACAAGCACGACAGACGGCTTTGTGCCGATCCGTAGGGCGCTGTCCCCTGCGTCCAGCATTTCGGCTAAAATGCCGCGCAGCGCCGCGACAGCCTCATCGGATGTTCTGTAGTGCTCGCGGCGCACGACGTCACGCAGCGCTTCGACCGCTTCGGTCGCCGCATCGACGCCCATATCGGAAAGGATCAGACGTTCTTCCAGCTCGTCGTAGAAATCGTCGTCAAGCTCCGTTCCGCCGTGAAACACGTCGGCAATCGAGGAAGCCGTTTTGCTTAAACCCTGTTTGATCTTATCGAAAAATGACATAGCTTCTCCTATTCCGTGATGCCGAGCTGCTGCTCGACCTGCTCCAGATCAAGGTGCAGGATCGTGGACACGCCTTTTTCCTGCATGGTCACGCCGTACAGCGCGTCGGAGACCTCCATCGTGCCGCGGCGGTGCGTGATGATGATGAACTGCGTCTTGTCCGCAAGACCGCGCAGGTACCTGGTAAACAGCGTGATGTTCCGCTCGTCCAGCGCGGCGTCGATCTCGTCCAGCAAGCAGAACGACGACGGACGGACCTTGAGGATCGCAAAGTACAGCGCGATGGCAACAAACGCCTGTTCGCCGCCGGACAGCAGCGTGATCGTTTTGAGTTGTTTGCCGGGCGGCTGGACGCGGATCTCGATGCCACAGCCGAGCGGATCTTCGGGATCCTCCAGCTCCAGAGACGCCCTGCCGCCTCCGAACATCTCCAGGAACGTCTCACGGAAGCATTCGTCGATGCGCGTGAATTCACGGACGAAGATCTCCTTCATCTCCGTCGTGATCGTGCGGACGATCTCTTCCAGTTCGTTCTTGGAGTGCAGCACGTCGTCGCGCTGCGTCGACAGATACTCGTATCGCTCGTTGACGCGCGCGAATTCATCGATCGCGCCGAGGTTCGGCGTACCGAACGCGGAGATCTTCCTGCGCAGCTCGGCGATCCTGCGGTTCGCCGCCGCAAGGCTCTCGATCTCGATACAGACGTCCTGCGCCGTCGCGCGCGTCAGCTCGTATGTGTCCCAAAGGCGATCGATGATCTGCTTTTCCTCCATCGACGCGGAGAGCTTCTTCTGCTCCAGACGCGCGACCTCGCGCTCCATCTGCAGGATGTCTTTGTTTTTCTCCTGCGCTTCGCGCTCCGCCTTGGTGCGCTGTTGCTCCACGGCGTTGCGCTCAGCCAAGAACGCCTGATACGCTTCGCGTTTATCGGAAAGCGCGGTCTTTGCGGTCTCGGCCTTTTCGGTCAGTTCCGCGATCTTTTTGCGCAAAGCGGCGATTTCGGCGCTGTACTGCGCGACGAGCGCGTCCTTCTGCGTGTGATCGCCCTGCAGCTGCTCGGCAAGCGCCTGCAGCGCCGCAACATTCTGCAGCGCAGTCTCACGCTCTGCGTCGCCTGCGGCGACCTGCATTTTCAGATCTGTGATCTTCGCGTTCAGCGCGGCGGATTTTTCGTCCAGCTCTTCATGCTCGGCGCCAAGCGCGGCGATCTGCGCGTCCGTGGCGTCCGCCTGCTGCTGCTCGTTTTCGATCTCGCCCTCCAGCGTCCTGATCCGGCCTTCCACAGCGCCTGTTTTGTCGCGGATGGAAAGAAGCTCCGCATCAAAGCCGTCTATCTGCTCGCGGAGCGCGCCGATCAGCACGTCGAACTGCTTGCTCTCGCCCTCCAGATGAAGGATGTCGTCCTCGGCGGTGCGAAGCTCGCCGCGGGCTGTCTCCAGCTGGTACGCAGTCTCTTCCGCGGCGCGAACAGCCTCCGTCAGCTCCTGTGAAAGCGCCGTCTTTTCGGTTTCCAGCTCTTTCAGTTCCTGCTCCATACGCGCGATGGCGTTGGCACGGGAAAGCATACCCGTTGTCTTCACGACGCTGCCGCCCGTCATTGAGCCGCCTTTATTCATCACCTGACCGTCAAGAGACACGATCATAAAGCGGCTTCCGAACTGCTTTGCCATCGCGGAGGCGCTGTCGAGGTTCTCGGCGATCACGATATCGCCGAGCAGATAGCGGATCAGCGCGTCGTACTTTTTGTCGTACTGCACAAGATCGACGGCGACGCCGACAAAACCACGCGCTTTCTCCACGTTTTTTTCACGCAGCTCACGCGGCTTTACCGAATCGAGCGGCCAGCACGTCACACGCCCCGCGTTGGAGACCTTCAGCATATTCAGCACCGCCTTGGAGGTGTTTCTGTCCTCCACGACGATGTCCTGCATCCTGCCGCCGAGCGCCGTTTCGATCGCGACGGTGTAGCGATCGTCGGTACGCAGAAGCTCGGAGACCGGACAGTGGACGCCCTTCAGCGAGCCGCGCTTTGTCTCCTGCATCACGACCTTGACCGATTTACCGAAGCCCTCGTATTCCCGCTGCATCTCGCGGTACATATGGAGCTTCGATTTCAAGGTGTTTTCCCTGACGTCAAGCTCGACGTAAGACTTCTGAAGCGTCTCACGGCGCTCCGCTCTTGTCTTTTGACGGAGCAGATAGCCCTCGATGCGGTTTTCCGCCGCCTCGGCGTTTTCCTTTGCGGTGTTGAGCCGACGGGTGCAATCATGACTCTGTGTCTGTGCCTCATTCAGGCGCGTTTCGGCAGAGGCTTTGTCAGCCTCCAGCGCCTTTTCACGTTCCAGCGCCTCGCCGGACGCGGTGCGGATCGAGGCGATCTCCGCCTTCTTCGCGGAAACGGACGACAGCAGCAGTGCGGAACGTGCGCGAAGCTGCGTCTCACGGCTGCGGAGCGCCTCGGCGCTGCGGTCCGTCTCACCGCTCTCTGCCGCCGCGTGCTCCAAACCCGCCCGCAGTGTTTCGATCTGCGCACGGATCTCCTCGATGCGGGCAAGCTGCTCGGCGATCTGCTCCTGCAGGCCGCCGGAGCGCTTATCCTGTTCGGCGATCTCCTCCTGCAGCCGCTGCAGGTTCTCCTCACGGTTGCGGATATCGCCTTCCGCCACCGCGATCTCCGACTCTGTGCGACGGATCTCCTCTTCATCCTGCGAAAGGACTTCGCGTTTCTCCTCGGTCTGCAGCGTCATCTGATTGAGTTGCAGGCTGTACTGCTCGGACTGCGCGTACAGACGGTTCAGCTCGTCATGCTGCTGCTCCAGGATGAACGCGGCGGAAGTATAGTCCTCCTCAGTCTTCTTCGCCGTTGCGACAAGCTTGCCGAGCGTGTCAAGCCAAACGGTGACCTCGTAAGAGCGCAGCTCGCCGCGGTATTCCAGATACTGCTTCGCGGTCTCCGCCTGCTCGCGCAGCGGACCGACCTGCAGCTCCAGTTCGGAGATCTTGTCGCCGATGCGCAGCAGGTTTTCCTGTGTGTTGGCAAGGCGGCGCTCCGTCTCCTCTTTGCGGTGGCGGTATTTGGAAATACCTGCCGCCTCTTCAAAGACCTCGCGCCGGTCTGTGCTCTTCAGCGCGACGATCTCACTGATCTTGCCCTGCCCGATGTTGGAATAGCCGTCTTTGCCGAGACCTGTGTCCATGAACAGCTCGTTGATGTCGCGCAGACGTGCGCTGCTGCGGTTGATATAGTATTCGCTTTCTCCCGAGCGATAATAACGCCGCGTGACAGAGACCTCCGGCGTGTCAATGCGGAACGCGCCGTCGGAATTGTCAAGCGTCAGCGTCGCCTCGGCAAAGCCGAGCGCGCTGCGCGTCTGCGTGCCGCCGAAGATGACGTCTTCCATCTTCGTGCCGCGCAGTTCCTTCACGCTCATCTCGCCCATGACCCATCGGATCGCGTCCGAGATGTTGGATTTTCCGCAGCCGTTCGGACCGACGATCGCGGTGATGTCGTGATCGAATTGCACGACGGTCCGATCCGCGAACGACTTAAAGCCCTGCAGCTCCAGTGATTTCAGATACACGTCTGCATAACTCCCCAACTTAAATATTTCCGATTGTATATTTTACCAGTCCGCGCCGCAAAATGCAAGCACATTCGACTGTTTTCGCAAAAAGAAATCACCTTCCGAAAGCTCGGAAGGTGATGCTCAAAGCTCCTGCGGGAACAGTCTGCCGACTGCGTCCTTTGCGGCTTCCTGTTCGGCGCGCTTTTTGCTGCTGCCGCTGCCGCGTCCGACGATCTTGCCGTTCAGGATCGCCTCCATATCGAAGCGCTTGTCGTGATCCGGACCGGTCTCCCCGACCAGCACGTAGTGGATCGCCTGCTTTTTATCGCGCTGTACGAGCTCCTGGATGAGCGTCATGTAGTCGACGACGCGCGGCTTGTCCTCGGGCGTGTCGCCGAGGATCAGACGCAGGATGATCTCCTTCGCCGCGTCGAAGCCGCTGTCCAGACAGACCGCCGCGATCACGGATTCCATCGCGTCCGAAACGATGCTGTCACGCGTCCTGCCGCCGTTCTGATCTTCGCCGCGTCCCAAAAGCAAATGCTTGCCGAGACCGATCGACGCCGCCACGCGCGCCAGATTGCCCTCGCACACCAGATCGGCGCGAATGCGCGTCAGCTCACCCTCTGACTTTTCGGGAAACTGACGGTACAGCGCGTCCGCCACGACAAAGCCGAGGATCGAATCGCCGAGAAACTCCAGCCGCTCATTGTCCGGTCCGCTGTTTTGGCTTTCATGCGCATATGAGCGATGCGTCAGCGCATTTATCAGCAACGACTGATCGCGGAAATGATACCCGAGCGCGCTTTCCAGTTCATTCAGCATGCTGTTCCTCCCGCGTCGGCGTCATTTTTGCGATGTTGTCCTCGATCACGCCGCAAAGCTCATGTTCGACCGCAAGCGCCGCCTGCCCGATCGCGCATTCAATCGCGCGGCGGTCGGAAGAGCCGTGCGCCTTGATAACAGGCTTTTTCAGTCCGATAAAGGCGGTGCCGCCGACCTCGCGGTAATCCATTGTTTTTTTGATCCTCCTGATACCGCCGGCGCAAAGCAGCGCGCAGAATTTCGTCAGCGCGTTCTTTTTGAACATCGACGAGATCAGCTTGCCCATAAAGAGCGCGGTGCCTTCAATCGATTTGAGCAGCACGTTGCCGGTAAAGCCGTCCGTCACGACGACGTCAGCGCCGCCGAGCGGCACGTCGCGTCCTTCGATATTGCCGATAAAGTTGAGCTCGCCCGACTTTGACGCCTCCTGCAAAAGCGCGTATGTTTCCTTCTGCAGCGCGCCGCCCTTCGTGTCCTCGGTGCCGATGTTCAGCAGCGCGACGCGCGGACGGTCTACGCCCATCATCTGCTGCGCGTAGAAGCTGCCCATATAGGCGAATTGCAGCAGGAATTCGGACGTGCACTCTGCGTTCGCGCCGCAGTCCATGATGATGCATTTCCCTTCGGAGGTCGGCACGACAGGCCCCATCGCCGCGCGGCGGATGCCCTTGATGCGCTTGGCGGTCAGCGTCGCAGCCGTCAGCAGCGCGCCGGTGCTTCCTGCGGAGACAAATGCGTCGCCCGCGCCGTCCGCCAGCATACGAAGCCCGACGATCATCGAGGAATCGGGACGTTTTTTGAGCACGGTCGTCGGATCGTCGTGCATATCCACAACGTCGTCGGCGTTCGCGATCTCCACGCCCTTCGGCAGCGTGTGGATACTGTGTGCGTTCAAAACTTCAAGGATCGTCTCGCCCTTTCCGACGAGAATCACGTCAACGCCGGAGTTCGCCGCGGCGTCAAGCGCACCGAGAACGATCTCCTTCGGCGCCAGATCGCCGCCCATCGCATCGACAATGATCTTCATATCTATCCCTCCGTACAGATCTCCATGTGCGCGATACGGTCCAGCGCACGCTGCGAGATCGCAAGGTTCTTTGCGGCTTTGCCTTTCACCCGGTGATCGAGCGGCGGCATAATGCCGAAATTGATATTCATCGGCTGGAACTGCTGCACGCTCTCGTCGGAGATATACGCCGCCAGCGCGCCGATCGCCGTTTCTCGCGGAAAGTCCGGCAGCGGCTTGCCTTTCAGCTTTGCCGCCATCGCGACGGCTGCGAGATACCCCGACGCCGTTGATTCCACATAGCCCTCGACGCCGGTCATTTGTCCGGCAAAGGCAACGAGCGGATCCTGCCGCCACGCATACCATCGGTCGAGAAGCCGCGGAGAATCCAGAAACGTGTTGCGGTGCATCACGCCGTAGCGCACAAATTCCGCGTTATGAAGCGCCGGGATCATAGAAAACACGCGGCGCTGTTCGGGAAAACGCAGATGCGTCTGGAACCCGACGAGATTGTAGACGGAACCCGCTGCGTTGTCGCGGCGCAGCTGCACCACGGCATAAGGATCTCTGCCGGTCTTCGGATCTTTGAGCCCCTTCGGTTTCAGCGGACCGTAGCGAAGCGTATCGAAGCCGCGGCGCGCCATGACCTCGACCGGCATACAGCCCTCGAACACGCGGTCGTCCTCAAAGCCGTGCACCTCCGCCTGTTCGGCGGCGGCAAGCTCACGGACGAATGCCGTGTACTCCTCCTGCGACATGGCGCAGTTGACGTAGTCGGCGCTGCCGCGGTCGTAGCGCGAGGCAAGCCACGCGTGATCCATATCGACGCTTTCAGCCGTTACGAGCGGCGCTGCCGCGTCGTAGAAATGCAGATACTCCTCGACGCCCAGAAGCGTTCGGATCCCCTCTGTCATCGCGTCGGAGGTCAGCGGTCCGGTCGCAACGATCACAGGCGCGGCGGGGACCTCCGTCGCCTCTTTTTCGATCACGCGGATGTTCTTTTCGCCGCGGATCGCTTCCGTGACCATCGAGGAAAACCCGTGACGGTCGACGGCAAGACAGCCGCCCGCCTCGACGCGGCATGCGTCCGCGCAGTGCAGGATCAGGCTCCCGACACGGCGCAGCTCTTCTTTGAGCAGCCCGACGGCGTTTTCCAGCCGGTCGCTGCGGAAGGAATTGGAGCAAACAAGCTCGGCAAAATCCGCACTGTGATGCGCCGGCGTCATCTTGTCCGGCTTCATCTCGAACAGATCGACCGTCAGCCCGCGTTTAGCGAGCTGCCACGCCGCCTCCGAGCCTGCAAGGCCGGCGCCGACGACGGTGACGTCAGCCATTTGTCTTTTTCTTTGCGGGCGACTTTTTTGCATCGCTCTTGTTGTCGTAACCGCGCTTATCCTCCGGCAGGAAGTCCTTGCAGGTCGGATTGATGCAGAACGGCTTTCTGCGCCCCTTGCCCGACAGCTTGAACATCGTTTCGCCGCAGGTGGAACAGTTGTCCTCTGTCGGGATATCAAACGTCGAAAAATCGCAGGTCTTTCGGTTTTCGCAGTAATACAGCGTGTAGTTCTTGTTCGTCGTCTTGCTCTTGCCGCGGTAGCGCAGCAGACCGCCGCCGCACTTCGGGCAGCGACCGGGCATCCGCTCGGCAAAGGGCTTTGTGAACTTGCACTCGGGATAGCCGGGGCAGCCGAGGAACTTGCCGAACGGTCCGATCTTGACGACAAGATTCCTGCCGCAGACCTCGCAGACCTCCTCCGTCGTCTCCTCGGGAACGCGCATCTGCTCGGCGCTCTCGCCGTCCTTCAGCTCCTTGCCGAAGTCCTTGTAGAAGTCGCGCAGGATCTGCTTCCACTGCACCTTGCCGGTCTCGACCGTATCGAGCTTCTCTTCCATGTTCGCGGTGAATTCCACGTCAATGATGTTCAGGAAGTGCTGCGACAGGAAGTCGTTGACTGTCTCCCCGACGGCGGTCGGGACCAGATGCTTTTCCACCCGTTCCACATAGCCGCGGCGTTCGATCGTCGAGATGATCGACGCATAGGTCGACGGACGGCCGACGCCGTTTTCCTCCAGCGCGCGGATGAGACTCGCCTCGGTATAACGCGCAGGCGGCTGCGTGAAATGCTGCTGGCTGTCCGTGTCGGCAAGCGTGAGCGATTCTCCCTCGTTCACGTCCGGCATGGACGACTGCTGCTTCTGCGTTTCGTCGTCGGTGCTCTCTTCATAGATCGCCGTAAAGCCGGCGAATTTGACCTTCTGGTCCGCCGCGCGGAACACGTAGTTCCCGCAGGTGATATCGGCAGTCACGGCGTCGTAGACGGCGTTCGCCATCTGCGAAGCCAGAAAGCGTTCCCAGATCAGCTTATACAGCCGATACTGATCGCGGCTGAGATCGCCCTTGACCGTATCCGGCGTCAGGCTGACGTCGCTGGGACGGATCGCCTCGTGTGCGTCCTGCGCGGCGCCTTTCGTCTTGTAGCGTCTTGCGCCGGTGTAATATGCATCGCCGTAACGGCTGCGGATCACGCCGCCCGCCGCCGAGAGCGCCTCCTCGGAGACGCGGAGCGAATCGGTACGCATATAGGTGATCAGACCGATCGTGCCCTCGCCTTTGACGTCGACGCCCTCATACAGCTGCTGTGCGATGGACATGGTGTAGTACGGCGCCATGTTGAGCTTGCGCGATGCCTCCTGCTGGAGCGTGGACGTGATGAACGGCGGCGCGGGCTGACGGCGCTTTTCCGTGCGTTTCACGGCGGATACCGTAAACGTTTTTCCCTGTATTGAGCCGACAACGCTCTTTACTGCCTCCTCATCGGATAGCGTCTTCTTTTTCGGGTCGCCGTAGAACAGCGCCGTGATCTTCCCGGGCTTGCCGCTGCGCTGGAGGATGACCGCGAGCGTCCAATACTCCTCGGAGCGGAACGCGCGGATCTCGTTCTCACGGTCGATCACCAGCCGCGTCGCTACGGACTGGACGCGCCCCGCGGAAAGGTGCTTGCCGATGCCGCTCGGACGGATCTTTTTCCACAGCAGCGGACTGAGCTGATAGCCGACGATGCGGTCCAGCACACGGCGTGCCTGCTGCGCGTCGACAAGATCACTGTCGATCTTTCGCGGCGACTTGATGGAATCCAGCACCACGCGCTTGGTGATCTCGTTGAACGTGATGCGCTGCGTCTTTTCGTCGGGGATATCCAGAAGCTCCTTCAGGTGCCAGGAGATCGCCTCGCCCTCGCGGTCCGGGTCGGTCGCGAGATAGATGCTGTCGGCGTTTTTCGCTGCCTTGCGCAGCTCGCTGATGACCGCCTGCTTGCTCTCCATCGGAATATACTCCGGCTTGAAATCATTGTCGATATCAACGCCGAGACGGTTTTCCGGCAGATCGCGCAGATGCCCCATCGACGCCTTGACCAGATACTCCGATCCGAGATATTTTTCGATCGTCTTCGCCTTGGACGGCGACTCCACGATCACAAGATTTTTCTGTCCGGCCATGCCTGTTCCTCCAATTATCCGTTCTGTTCCTGCTGTGCCAGCGAGATACGGTTGCCCGTCAGACGCTGTACGATCTTGCGGATCTCCAACATCGTCACGGTCGAAAGTACCTTCGCTGCCGGCATTTGCAGACCGTCGATCAGCTCGTCTGTCAGAACGACGCCGCCGCTCAAAAAGCGCACGATCGCAGCCTCATCCGGCTTCAGCGTCGGCAGGATCTCATCGATGTTAATATAATTCGTCGTTTTCGGCTTGTCAATGGATTTCTGCGGTGCGGCGCTTTCCTCGGCTGTTTTCAGCGGTTGACCGCCTTCAAAACTGCCGGGCTTATACTCGTCCGCAAGCCACGGGTACTGCCCCGCGTAAACGGATACAACGTCCATGCAGTCCTCGACCAGCATCGCGCCGTCTTTGAGCAGTTGCAGATTCCCGCGCATCGTGTCGACGCCGACGTTGCCGGGAACGGCGAACACGTCTCTTCCCTGCTCCAGCGCTCTGCGTGCCGTGATCATCGCACCGCTCCGCAAGTCGGCTTCTACAACAATGACGCCGAGCGACAGGCCGCTGATCAGTCGGTTCCGCACCGGGAAATGCTCGCCGAGCGGTCTCGTGCCGGGCGGATACTCCGAAATAAGACAGCCCCGTGCACGGATATCCTCGTACAGCCGCTTGTTCTCTTTCGGGTAGACGACGTCCGTGCCGTTGCCGAGCACTGCGATCACCGGCTTGTCGCCGGTCAATGCTCCGATCAGAGACTGCGTGTCGATGCCGCTCGCTGCGCCGGATACCACGATAAAGCCGCTTCGGCTCAACTGATAGCCAAGCCGACGCGCCTGCTGCAGGCCGTAAGCGGACGCGCTTCGTTTGCCGACCATCGCGATCGCGGGAGCCCGGTCGATCGCCGGAAGATTTCCGTCGCAGTACAGGACGATCGGCGGTGAATCGATGTAGCGAAGTCGCTCGGGATACGAAGCGTCGCCGTAAGTCATGACCGTGATCCGCTTGTCGTCGCACGTGCGCAGGATCTTTTCCGCGGCGGAAAGGTTCTTGTCCAGCAGGCTTTCCAGCATCGACTCCTTGATGCATTCCACTCTGCTCAGCTCGTAAGCGTCAGCAAGGAACACCGCTTCGGGCGATCCGAAGTGTTCCAGAAGCGCGATCTTTGCCGCTGCGCCGAGCTTTTGCCGCTCTGCGAGCCAGATCCAGTATTGCAGCATGTTATACACTCCTTTGTCGGCGCAGCTCCCATGCAACGATGGAAGCGGCGACGGCTGCATTCAGCGATTCACAGCGCGGAGACATCGGAATGATGATGCTCCTGTCAGCAGCCTCAAGAAACTGTTTGCTGACACCGTGCCCCTCGCTGCCGATCACGACCGCGCCGCGCAGCTTCACTTCACGGATATCGGCTGCGCTGTCGGTCAGCGCCGTCACAGTGATCGGAATATGCTTCTGTTTGCAGGCGTCGATGATCGACAGCCTGTCCGTACAAACGGTCTTGCTGCGGAAAACCGCGCCCATGGAAGCGCGGACGGTCTTCGGATTATACAGATCGGCGCAGCCGTCCGAAAGCACAACGGGGATATCCATCGCGTCAGCCGTCCGCAGGATCGTTCCGACGTTGCCGGGATCCTGAACACCGTCCAGTACAAGAAAAACGTCATCCGGCAGATCAGACGTCTCGCGCGGCATTTTACAGGCGAACAACGCGCCCTGCGGGGACTCCATGGAAGAAACAGACGCCATGACGTCTTCCGGCACAATGACCGTACGGACGCTTTCGGGCAGTTTCGGCAGGGTGATATCTTCCGTGACGATCACTGCCGTCAGTTCTGCGTTCCAGCGGATCGCCTCTTCGAGAAGTTTCAGACCGTCGCCTGAATATTCGCCGGTCTCTTCCCGGTATGTCCGCGAAGAAAGCAGCTTTTTGACGTGCTGCAGCAGCGGATTTTTACGGCTTGTGATCCGTTCCACGCCGTTTACACTCCTTTTCTGCGAAAAAGAGGCATAGACACGCTATGCCTCTCTTTTGTTCATTTTTCGACGCCGAGGATCTCGTAGCGAATGATACCTGCAGGCGCTTCAAATTCAAAGGTGTCGCCGATGGTCTTTCCGAGGCACGCCTTGCCGAAGGGAGAATCATCGGAGATCCTGCTCATGCCGGGATCCGCCTCCTGCGATCCGACGATCGCGTAGATCTCGATATCGCCGGTCTCGGCATCTTTCACGCGGATCGTACAGCCGAGACTGACGATGCCCGCCTTTTGGTCGTTCTCTTCGATGATCTCCGCATGCTGCAGGATGCCTTCGATCTCCGCGATCCTGCCGTAGAGCTTCGCCTGCTCGTTTTTTGCCTCGTCATACTCGCTGTTTTCGGAAAGGTCGCCGAAGGAACGCGCCTCTTTGATCTGCTCGGCGACTTCTTTTTCGCGTATCGTCTTGAGGTAGATCAGTTCGTCCTCCAGCTCTTTCAGCATGGAGCTTGTGATCTTATACTTCTTTGCCATGCACAACAGACCTCCATTGCATATTATGTTCGCACGGGCAATGTTTATCAGTGTGTTGCATTATATAAAGAAGTACGCCGTCTGTCAAGTCATTTTGAAATTCTTTCCGAAATGCTTTTGATCGCCGCCTGCAGCTGTGGATCGTCGGCGTCTTCCAAATAACCGTAATAGAGCTTTTAGTTCTGTTCGTCCGACATCCTCACGGTGATATCCGGCTGTACGCCGACGCCGGAGAGACTTTTGCCGCTCGGCGTATAGTACTTTCCCGAGGACAGCGCAACGGCAGAGCCGTCGTCAAGCTCGAAGATATACTGGAAGTTCCCCTTGCCGCCTGTCTTTTCGCCAACGATCACTGCACGGTCGTACTCCTGCATCGCTGCGGCGAAAAATTCCGCCGCGGAAACAGAATCCGCATTGACAAGAACTGCCATCGGCAGATCGACGCATGCGCTGTCGGATGTATCGACCGTCTCCGTTCCGTCGTAATCCGTGCAGCGGAAGATCACGCCCTCCGGCAGCAGCGTATCGAGGATCGGCACCAATTGATCCTGCATCCCGCCGGGGTTAAAGCGAACGTCGATGATCAGACCCTTCGCGCCGTTTGCCATCAGTTCGCGCAAAACGCCGGAAAACTGCGAATAGGAGTCCTCTTCAAAATTGTCGATCAGAATATAGCCGATCCCGCCGTCCAGCATATCGCCCGAAACGATCGTCAGTCGGATACTGCCGCGCTTCACGGGCAGTTCCAGCGTTTGATCGCCGCGCAGCACGGTGAGTGTGACTGTGGTCCCTTCCTCGCCGCGCACTTGCGCGACGACTTCTTCCAGCGTCATGCCGTCAACGCTTTGGCCGTCCACGCGTACGATCACGTCGCCTACAAGAAGACCGGCGGCTTCCGCGGGACTCCCTTCCGTGACAAACGTGATCTCGTACTTCCCGTCGTCGTTTTCGTACACGTTCGCGCCGACGCCGGAATAACTGTTTGAGATCTCCTCGTCCACAGCATCCGCTTCTGACGCCGGGATATAATAACTCCACGGATCGTCGAGTGCTTCGATCATCGCGTCTGCGGCGTAGTCGCCGATGGTTTCCGTATCGTACTCATCGACGAAATAAGTCTCGATCAGTTCCTCGATCTGCGACACCTTCTGCGCGACGGCGCCATATGGCGCTGCGGTACGGGACGCAGTAAGACCGTCCACGGTAAACAGGATCACGGCCAACGTCAAAAACGACGCCGTGACCGCGGTAACGGCAAGCGCTGCCGCCAGTTTCCATTTGCTCATAAAACTCCTCCTCACAGCAGCACCGGGATCGCTTCTGCGATCCCGGTACGTGTTCAGATCGAAATATAACTCATCGGATTGACGGTCGCGCCGTTGAGATGGATCTCAAAGTGCAGATGCGGTCCCGTCGCCCAGCCGGTGCTGCCGACGTAGCCGATGATCTGCCCCTGAGACACGAAATCGCCCGCCGAGACCGTGGCGTAATCCAGATGCGCGTACAGACTGCCGTAGCCGTTGCCGTGGCTGATGCTGACGTAATTGCCGTTGACGTTGCTGTAGCTCGACACGTTTACGTTGCCGCCCGCGATCGCGTAGACCGGCGTACCTGTCGGTGCGGCAAGATCGACGCCGGAATGCATGGAGTAGTACCCGTAGATCGGGTGCACGCGATACCCGTATGCATCTGTCACGACGGCGGAGCCGACCGGAACGGGCGAAATAAAGCTCGTCTTTCCGCCGCCGCCCGCAGCGTTGTTCGCATTCGCCGCGGCAAGCCGCTGCTTCTGCTCTTCGGAAAGCGCCTCCTGATAACGCTTTTCCTGCTCCAGGATCTGCTGACGGATGGCGTCTTCCTGCGCGTCGAGCTCCTGATAGTTGCCTTTCAGTTCTTTCAGATCGGCAGCCAGCTGGACGATCAGCGAGTCCGCTTCATCCTTCTGCTCGGCAAGCGTCGCGTTCAGTTCGTTCAGTTCTTCGCCCTTCTTCTCAAGTTCGGCACGGTCTTCCTCGATCTCCGCGCGCGTGGCGACGATCTGCTTGTTATTCTCCGAGATCTGCTTGAGCATCAACTGATCGGAAGTTGCGATCTCGCTGATCATGTCGATGCGGTCGAGCAGATCGGAAAAACTCTTGGCGTTAAAGAGGATCGACCAATAGGAAACTGCGCCGTCCTCCTCCATCGCGCGGATGCGCGCGCGATATTTGACGTTGAGCTCCGTCTGCTTGGCAAGCCCCTCGTCCAGCTCCGCCTGTTTTTCGGCAAGTAGCAGATTGCACTCCTGGATCTGCGCGTTGACGTTGCGGATCTCCAGACGGGTGATCTCGATCTGTTGATCGATCTGCGATTTCTTTTCGATCGTCGAAAGCGTCTTCGCTTTGTTTGCGGCGATCTGCGACTGCAGTTCCGATTTCCTGTTGGCGATCTCGGTCGCTTCCGATTTCAAGTTGTTGATCTTCTTTTTGATCGTCGAAGAATTTGCGGCGTTGACCGCCACAAGCACGAGCGATCCGATCATCAGCAGCGCAAGAATGATCGCGATGAGTGAGATCCAAAAACTACGTTTTTTCATAGCAAACCTCGATCAGACCTGCAGGAACTTGCGGATCGACAGCATACTGCCCATCACGCCGACCAAAAAGCCTGTGATCAGATACGCGACCAGCACGAACGGCAGCACTGTCGTGAACGGAATGATCCGGAACAGCTGCAGCGTATCCATTGCCTCGATCCGCTCAGCCAGAAGATCATACACGCCCCATTCGATAAAGAACGCGATCACCGAGCCGATGATCCCCAGCAGGAAGCCCTCAACGATGAACGGCAGACGGATAAAGCTGTTCGTCGCGCCGACCATGCGCATGATGGCGATCTCTTCCTTGCGGTCATAAAGCGCCAGCTTGACCGTATTGGAAATGATGAACAGCGACACGACCAGCAGGACCAGAATGATGACTGCCGACGTCAGATTCAGAACGTTCCGCACCGTCTGGAAACCGTCCGATATCTCATAGTGCGCGCTGGTCTTGACGACGCCGTTGATCTGTTCGATGTCGCTGACCGTCTGCTTCATGATGGTGTTGTCGACCAGTGTGACCTCAAACCTGTCGCGCAGCGTCTCCGCGTCGATGCCCTCGAAGATCGAAGCGTCGTCCTGCTCCGAGACGAACTGCTCCAGCGCCTTTTCGCGGGAAACGAACACAGCGTTCTTGACGTTGGCGATCATGTTGATCTGTGAGCCGACGCTCTTCGCCTCCGCTTCGGAGTAGTTCTCGTCGATATAGGCAAGGACCTCGTTCTCACTTTCCAGCTCGCTCACCATCACGTTGAGGTTGAGCGAGATCAGACAGAAGCTGCCCATGATGATCAGGCAGGCGACCGTCACGCAGACCGCGGCAAAAGACCGAAAGCCGTGCAGGAAAACGCCGCGGACGCCTTCCTTCAGCAGATAACCGATATTGTTCTTATTCATTCGTGTAGTACCCGTCCATTCCGTCGCTTACAATCAATCCGTCGTCAATAGCGATCACGCGCTTCGTGAATCGGTTGACAAGCTCCATCGCGTGTGTGACGACCATCACGGTCGTACCCAGCGAATTGATCTGCTCCAGCAGCATCATGATCTCCAGCGAACGCTGCGGATCAAGGTTGCCCGTCGGTTCGTCCGCGATGATCATGCTCGGATTGTTGACAAGCGCACGCGCGATCGCGACACGCTGCTGCTCACCGCCGGACAGCTCGTTCGGCAGCCGCCGTCCCTTATTCTCAAGCCCGACAAGCTCCAGCACATACGGAACTCTTTTTTTGATCTCGGCGTCGGACGCACCGATCACGCGCATGGCAAACGACACGTTCTCATATACGGTTTTATCCGCGATCAGACGGAAATCCCGGAAAATGACGCCGATCGTGCGCCGCATATACGGGATGTCGCGGGCACGGATGCTTTCCAGATGGAAGCCGTTGACGAACATCGTTCCCGCCGTCGGCGTCAGCTCTGACGTCATCAGCTTGATGATGGACGTTTTGCCGCTGCCGGAGGGCCCGACAAGGAACACGAATTCGCCGTCTTCGATCGTCAGCGTGACGCCCTTCAGCGCTTTCGTGCCGGTTTCGTAGGTCAGTTCTACGTCTTTTAATTCGATCATGGTATGTAATGCCTCAAATCATGCGGTTTTCACGCGAATTCAGATACTTCTTGACCATCAGCGCGACCTTGAACACGATCGCGTGATCGAACTCACGCAGATCGAGCCCCGTCAGCTTTTTGATCTTTTCCAGCCGATACACCAGCGTGTTGCGGTGCACGAACAGCTTTCGCGAGGTCTCGGAGACGTTCAGATTGTTCTCGAAGAACTTGTTGATCGTGAAAAGCGTCTCCTGGTCAAGCGATTCGATGGAGTTCTTCTTAAAGACCTCCGACAGGAAGATCTCGCAGAGCGTCGTCGGCAGCTGATAGATCAGTCGACCGATGCCGAGATTGTCATAGCTGATCACGCTGCGCTCGGTGTCGAACACTTTGCCGACCTCAATGGCGACCTGCGCCTCCTTATAGGAGTCCGCAAGCTCGCGAAGATGGTTCGCGACCGTGCCGATACCGATGACGCACTTGAGAAACAGCTCCGTGCGCAGCTTATTCTCGACAGATTCTGCGATCGCGGTCAGATCCGCCATCGTCATACCGGCGGTCAGCTGCTTAACGATGGCGATATCCGTTTCATTGACGCTCAGCACGAAATCCGACTGCTTTTCCGTGAACATGGACTGGATCACGTCGATGGCAGAAACGTCGGCATGACCGACCTGCCGTACCAGCAGAACGGCGCGCTGCACGTCGGCGGCGAAATGCAGCTCCTTCGCGCGGATGTAGATATCGCCGGGCATGATATTGTCCGTAATGATATTCTTCACGAACGTGCCCTTGTCGTGCTTTTCCTCGTAGAACGTCTTTGCGCTGTTGAGCGCGACGCTGGCGAGGATGCACAAGCTGCGCGCGATGTCATCGTCGCCGTCTGCAAACACCGCGTAGTCGAAATATGCGCTCCAACTGATCAGCGGTTTGAATGTCCGCTGATCGACTACGACCACGGTATCCGGCGCGCTGGACAGACGAATGACGGCCTCATTCCATTTCTCGCCGATCAGCGACGGATCGGTGCACGCAATGACAGCGCCGTCCGTATCGACGACGCCGAGCGTACGCTCTGTCGCCTCTTTCATCTGCATGATCACGCCCTGAAATACTCTACCGGACATTTCATGTCCTCCTTCGATCGCACCTATGTGCAAAATTGCAGAAGTGTACGACTATTGTAAAGGATATTTCGTGATTTTGCAAGTAGAAATTGACAGATTCTTTCAAAAAGCCTCCTGATTTTTGTGCGTTTTTCCCATTGAGACGTCAAAGATGCCAAAAACAATCCGGGTTTTACACCGAATTTATAAACAATATTTTCCGTTAAAATAACCAAAAGATTACAGCTCCTCCGGCGATACCTCTCGTATCTCTCCGAGCGGAAGATCGCCGAGCATGAGGTTCCCCTCCCCGATCCTGCGCAGATACGTCACATGCATCCCGCGTGAAGCCATCATGCGCCGCACCTGGTGATACTTGCCTTCGCAGACGCGGATCAGCGACGAATCATTCCCGAGCGGCGTCAGCTCGGCGCTGCGGCAGACCGACCCGTCACGCAGCGTCAGACCGTCTCGAAACAGCTCAACATCTTCGGGCGTTGCCGTCCCCTCGTGCTCGGCGTAATACGTTTTCCAGACCTCGCTTTTCGGCGAGATCAGACGGTGCGTCAGATCGCCGTCATTTGTAAAAAGCAGTAAGCCTTCCGTCTCTTTGTCAAGCCGTCCGACCGGCTTGACGCCGAGGCGGCGGTACTGCTCTGGGATCAGCTCCATGACGGTCTTTTCCGTGGCGTCCTCCGTTGCCGTCAGATACCCGACGGGCTTATTGAGCATCAGGATCACCGTCCTGCACAGCATGACCGGCTTGCCGTCCAGACAGATCTGCGCTTCGGCTTCATCGAACTGCTTGGCAGGGTCCACTATCACAGCGCCGTCAACAGTCACGCGACCGGCGCGGATCGCATCCTTCAGCTCGCGGCGAGACGCCGCGCCTGCTTCGGACAGTATTTTATCAAGTCGTTTCATATCTGCCTCCGTTCATATTCGGTACGATGCGGGAATATCCTGTACTACGAACAAGCAATCTGGAGGGAAATGCCATGATGGTAGTGACAAAGAAGATCAAAAAACGGGATATCCTGTTTGCCGTACTGATCGTCGCAGCGATACTGGCCGTGCTGCTGATCCCGTCGCACACGGGAGACGACGTCTCGCCCGTGATGCAGAAGGTCAAGACGAACGACGACCGCGTCGCGTTTCTGTCTTCGATGGGACGCGAGGTCGAGCAGCAGCCGGTCGAAGAGCAGGATGTCCGCATATCCGCGGAAAATGACGAGCTCCTCGCGCGCTACAACGAGCTTCAGCAGGCGCAGGGCTACGATCTGACCGACTACGCGGGAAAGATCGTCAAACGGTACGTCTACCGTGTGCTGAACGATCCCAGCGGCGACGTCGATCTCTACGCGACGATCTATATCCACGACGGCGACGTAATCGGCGGCGATGTCGCCTCCAGGTGTCCCGGCGGCAAGATGCGCGCTCTCAAAGCAGCATAGATATCATACCACAGAAAAAAGGAATTGCAAAATCAATCGGCGTGTAGTATACTTGCGGCAGAAAAGTGAACACGTCTTCGGGGCAGGGTGAAATTCCCGACCGGCGGTAAAGTCCGCGAGCCGAAAGGCAGAACCGGTGCGATTCCGGTACCGACAGTACAGTCTGGATGGAAGAAGGCTCGGCGTGTCTGCGCGCCGGATCCCGGAAGAGGTGCTTCTCTTTCGGGTTTTCTTTTGGAGGCGTGCCGCATGAAAACAAACACAAAAAAAATGACCATGATGGCGCTGATGGCTGCCGTCGCCTACGCCGTGATGCTGCTCAGCAAGCAGATCCCGGTCAACGTGCTCGGCTTTCTGACGTTTGACCTGAAGGACGCCGTAATTTGCATCGCGGGATTTCTCTTCGGACCGCTGGCTGCTGCGGGGATCTCCGTGATGGTATCCATTGTGGAGATGGTCACCGTTTCCGCGACAGGTCCGTGGGGTCTGCTGATGAACGTGCTCAGCACCTGCTCGTTCGTCTGCTGTGCCGCCTTGATCTACCGGAAAGACCACACGATGCGCGGTGCGATCGCAGGACTTGTTTCCGGCGCGCTGCTGATGACGGCGGCAATGCTGCTGTGGAACTACCTGATCACACCGATCTATATGGGTTATCCGCGTGAGGCGGTCACGGAGCTATTGATCCCTGTGTTCCTGCCGTTCAATCTCATCAAGGCGGGTATCAACGCCTCTCTGACGCTGCTGCTTTACAAGCCGGTCGTGCGCTCACTCCGAAAAGCGCATCTTGTGCCGGAATCGCAGAACACATCAAGCGGTCATAAATTCGGCGTTGCGATCGTCGCAGTCGTGCTGCTCGCGACGTTTGCTGTTCTGGCACTCGTGCTCGCCGGTGTGATTTGAAGTCATGACCACCCCTAAGAGGGGTGGCATGAAAACGGCCTAGAAGGCCGTGATGAATGCCAGCGCCTAAAATACGCTGGCTTTCACTTCGTTCAAGCCCCGGTGGTATGATTACTTGCTAACCTTAAAAGGGTCTTCGTACTCTTTCCTGCTTAAACTGTCCTCTATATGATC
>JAFSXP010000079.1 GCA_017443965.1 Oscillospiraceae bacterium | reverse complement strand
TCGGCTTCAACCCGCCGTGGGTCAACATCCCGAAAAACGTGACCGAGCCGGTCTATGTCGAGGCGAACGTGGTCAACACCGGTCTGATCGCCATTACGGACGTGGTCGCGTCCGTCGTGCGCGAGAACGCCTCCGACATGGGCATCAGCATCGTGGGCGGCGGCTACATCGGCGAGATCCCCGCGCAGAGCAGCGCGCGCATCAAGCTGCTCGTGCAGCCCGGCGTCTACAACCTGCCCTACGGCGTGAACGCCGCGGGCAACGCAAAGAACTACATCCGGCTGGAAGGCTCATATGTGTCCTTCGACCCCGACACGGGCATGCCCGTCGACCCCGCACCGAAGATCACCGGCAGCCTGCCCCTCTACAATCCGAGCGACAAGCCCGTGAAGCTTGAGGTGCGTATGCCGGAGAACAACAATGAGGTCAGGGAGGAGACCGTCCTCCTGCCCGAGGGGCAGATCGAGGAGCTGCGTTACATCGCGCCGGAGGAAATCGACAGGGAGAAGGAGCTCGCGCAGGACGGCGGCTCCGTCTACGAGATCGTCAAGCTCAGCCTCAACCAGACCGCGACGCTGGAGCGCCAGGCGTTTGACGCGACGCTGAAGGTCACCAACGGCTACCCCGAATTCGCGCTGAACAACCTGCGCGTGGACGTTCTGGTCAAGGACGAGAACGGCACGGACGTGAGCGGCAGGAACTTCATCATCGCCACGGGCGTGAGCGGCATCTCCGACGTAGACGGCAACGGCAGCCTGCCCTCGGGCGGCGCACTGACCGCCACCTGGCAGATCATTCCGGGCGCGGACCTCGGCGGCACGGAGCCGGAGGGGCGCGTGTACTACGCCTCCGCGCTGGTGTCCTACTACGTCAACGGACAGCTGGTGCAGACGGAGACGGAGGGCGTTCCCATTACCATCCTGCCCCAGCCGAAGCTGACGCTCAACTACTACGTCCCGCACAACATCCTCTCCAACACGCCGTTCCGCCTCGGCGTCACCGTGGAGAACCACGGCTACGGCGAAGCGATGAACCTGAACATCAATTCCGGCCAGCTCAAGGTCGAGAGCAACCAGAGCGGCATGATCACCGACTTTGAGATCCTCGACAGTTCGTTCGGCAGCAGCAGCGGCAGCGAATTCAAACTGTCCTTCGGCAACGTTCCCGCCGCCACCCGCGAATATAACGAAGAGACGGGCGAGTGGGATCTTGTGCCCGGCAAGGTCAGCGGCTACTGGATCGTGCGCTGGAATATGCCGATCACCGAGGGCGATCCCTATGAGGGCGAGTTCCGCGAATTCAAGGCGACGCTGACGCACAAGGATTACAAGGGCGTCCAACTCAACCCGCTGATCGTCGCCGCCAACACCAGCATCATCGGCAAGGACGGCGTCCTCGCCGGATCGGAAGGAGAGAAAGGACTCGCGCTCGTCAACGAGGGCGATACCGGCTTCTGCGACTATCTGCTGAATCTGGATACCGGACTCCGCGTTCCCATCTACGTGCCGGACAGCGTCCGCGTGACTTCCGATTATGACGGCAGCGCCATGACGGTCGTTGCCGCCGGCCCGAAGACAGACGTATCCGCGCGCTATCAGGTCGTTATGATCCCCGAGCCCGAAGGCTGCGGCAGCATCGCCGCGGTCAAGTTCGGCGTGCGCGCCGACGGCTCCGACGCCGTGACGCTCTCGCCGGGCAACTACTGGAAGGATTACGGCTACATCTACATCGTCAGCGAGATCCCCATCCGCTATGCCGACGATCTGACGCGCAGTTATCCCGACGGTTACTACACGGTCGAGTTCGGCAGCGCCGCGTTCATCAGCGCCGTGGATTATTCGCGCTTTACCTACGTCGCGGCGGATCCCGACACCCCGGGCGCCGTGCAGCTCGGCAAGGGCACGACCGGCTGGTATCTCAAGCAAACGGCGTACTATGACACCGGTGTCTATCCCGACGTCGGCGACCGCGATATCACGCTGCGCGCCACGATCGATAACCGCGGCAAGGAGAATCTCAGCGGGTACGTCGTGTTCACCGCGACGCCGACAGACAGCGATACGCCGGAGTTCCGCAGCGCGGAGATCGCGTTTGCAAACATCATACCGTATGCCGTGCAGGCGGTCTACTGCACCGACTGGACGCCGGCACGCGGCACGACCTATACGATCACGGCGGAGCTTCACGACAACGGCGGCAGCCTAATCAGCACCGCAACCGGCAAGGCGACCGTCAACGATCTGCCGTACAGCCACGCCGGCGCGGATATCACCGACGCAGTCATGGGGCAGCAGGTCCGCTTTGACGGCAGCCGCTCTTATGACACAGACGGCTATATCGGCAGCTTTGTCTGGGACTTCGGCGACGGCGAAAGCGGCTACGGTCCGACGCCCACCCACGTGTATCAGCACGCGGGCACTTACCGTGCGTCGCTCTACGTGACCGACAGCAATCTGTCGTCCACGGAGCCGTATCTGCGCGATCCCGTCACGGACGAGATCATCGCGTCCAGCAGGACGGAGTACAACTACTTCTCGGAGATCCAGGTCACGGTCAACGCCGACTGCCCCGATCTGTTCATCAACAACATCGCGTTCAGCAATGACAGCCCGAACAAGGGCGATACGGTCACGGCGACTGCGACGATCCAGAACGGCACGCTGCCGAACACCGGCGGTCTGACGCCGACGGGCGCGGACGCGTATTATCTGGTCGGCTTCTATCTCAACGACAAGTACATCGGCTTTGCCGAGATGAACGGCGACCTCGAGGTCGGCTCGACTGCGACGGCGTCCATTGATTTCAAGGCGGAGGCGGGCGCGCAGAAGCTCAGCGCCGTCGTCAACGACATCGGCCGCAATATCCGCGAAGTCAACTACGACAACAACCGCTTTGATACCGTGCTCAGCGGAAGCGAGACGGACTTTGCCGATCTGGCGGTGTCCGGCTTCAGTGCAGCCGTCACCGACGGCGATACGGTCTCCTGGGGCGCGCCGATCACGGTCAGCGCGACCGTCAGGAATAACGGAACGGCGGCAGCGCCGGCGTTCAAGGTCCTGCTGTACGATAACGACAAACTTGTCGTCTCCCGTTTGATCGACGGTCTGGCGGCAGGCGCCGGCGAAAACGTGAGCTTCACGTGGAAGCCGGAAAACGGCGGCGGTCATGTGCTGAAGTTCGTTGCCGACGGCCCGATCTCCAGCGTTGTTGAGATGGACGAGGAGAACAATACTGCGGCGGCGGTCTACTCGTCGCTGACGATCCTGTATCCCGACCTTGAGGTGACGGGGATCGACACCGGCATGACCGCGGCGACGCTTGCACCGGGACAGAACATCGTCCTGTACGCCACCGTGAAGAACATCGGCGCGGGCGACGCGACAAAGGCGACGCGTCTCAGCTTCTACGCCGACAGCCGCTTCATCGGCAGCACGGAAGTGACGG
The DNA here is from genome assembly GCA_017443965.1 of Oscillospiraceae bacterium. GTDB lineage: Bacteria > Bacillota > Clostridia > Oscillospirales > Oscillospiraceae > RGIG3566. The sequence goes on along the minus strand of JAFSXP010000079.1, from coordinate 35,764 downwards.
CGCTGCGCTGCGGCGAAAGCACGCTGGTCAGCTTCGTCTGGAAGGATCCCGCGATCTCCGTTTCGTCGATCACTGCGGTCGCCGACGCGGGCGAGGTCCTTGCCGAGCGTTCCGAGACCAACAATATCGCAACGACGCGCTTTGCCGCGCCGATCAAGGTCAGCAGCAGTAAGCTCGAGATTACCGATATCACGACCACCGGCGCGGCAAAATACGGCGACAGCGCAAGAACGGTCGTCACCATTCGCAACAGCGGCGACCGCGCCATCGAGCAGCCGTTCAAGGTCGTGCTCTACGTCGGCGGCAGTCGTGTGGGCGTCGCGGAGTGCGGCGCGCTTGCGGCTGGCGAGAGCGCCCCGGTCACGATCGACTGGACGGCGCAGGTCAGCGGGAGCTGCACGATGCGCGTCTACGCGGACGCCGAAAGCAAGCTGGTCCTTGCGGATCGCTCGGCGGCGAGCGCGGTCAGGACGATCGAGATCGCTTCCGGTCTGATCCTGACGGGCGGCACGGACGGCGCTTCCTACTGCGTCGGCGACACGGTGGAGATCACGGCGTCGGTCGCATCCAGCGACGCTTCGTATCTGCCGGTCGAGGCGGACAGCTTCAGCGCGGTCATCACCAAGGCGGGCGGCGGAGATACCGCGGTCGAGATGCGCTACGACGCCTCGACGGGCACGTATACCGGCAGCGCCGTGATGACGCAGACCGGCTCTTATACGCTTAGTCTCACCGCCGAAAAGGACGGCGTTACGAAGAGCGTCGAATCGGCGTTTACCGTCGCCGACGACTTCCGCGTGACGCTGGATAATGCAAACGAACAGAGCTACCGCCTCGGCGACGCTGTCCTTGTGACCGGCTTTGTCAGTAACACGGACGGCTCCGGCATCGCGGGCGCCGCGGTGACGGTCACAGCCGTCGGCAGCGAACGCTTCAGCGCCGATGCCGTGACCGCGTCGGACGGCAGCTACAGCGCTGCGATCGAGCTGCCCGAGGGCGTCGGCGGCGCATTCGCGCTCCGCGCGGCGGCGACCTACAGCGCCGTCGAACGGCGCTCCGACCGCGTGACGTTCTACGTGGACGGCGTCAGCGTGGACGTGGATGACCGCTTGACTGTCGTGCAGGGCAGCGACGCCGTGCTGGCGGGCTATCTCAACAATCCGGGCGTCACCGCCACGGAAATCGGCGGCGTCACGGTCAGCGGTCTGCCCGACGGGCTGACCTACGAGATCGTTTCGGCGCCGAACGGCACGCTTGCCGCGGAAAGCGGCGCGGCGGTCACGATCCGCTTCACAGCGTCGAATACGCTCGCGCCGAACGACTACGACGTCACGGTGAACGCTGGCGGCGGCACGAAGACGGTGAAGATCACCTGTGAGCGTGCGGTCGCAAGAGCGCGTGTGAACGTGATCGGCAGCGGCGAGGCGGAAAGCGAAGGTCTGCAGACGCCGAGCATCACCATGTCTCTGCGGCAGGGCGCGGCGGCAAGCGCGGTCATCCGTCTGACCAACATCGGCACAGCGCCGATCACCGGCGTATCGGCTTCGACCGATCTGCCGTTCGTGCTGCTGACAGGCGTGGATCCCGAGGCGGTCATCCAGCCCGTCAGCCGCGGTTATTCGATCCGCGACCCGCAGGGCAGCATGTCCATCGTGGCGACGGCGTCGCCTACCGACTCCTGCCTGACTGGCGTGTATGACGGCACGGTGACCATCACCTCGCCGTCGCTCAGCGAGCCTGTGACCGTACCGATCAAGGTTTCGGTCGGCGCGGGCATGATCGGCACCGCCGTGTTCGAGATCCGCAATCAGGACAACACGCTACTGCAAAACGCCGAGATGACGCTTGTCGGACTCGACGAGCAGCTCGATCCCGTCGTGTTCGGACAGACAAGCGATGAAAACGGTCTTGTTACGTTCGAGAATATCCCCGCGGGCGATTACAGCCTCACCGTCACGGCCGCCGATCACAGCACGCTGGAGACGACCGTCGCCATCGCTGCGCTCATTGACAGGACGCCGCGCATTGTGACGCTGCAGCGCAGCCTGTTCACGTTCAGCGTGGACGAGGAGACCATGGAAGAGCTTCGCAGCGCCACCGCCGCTTCGCCGAATTACAACAACCTCACGTTCAAGGCGAAGCTGCTTGCGGACGGCAATCAGACGTCGCTCGTGCCCAACTTCGTCGGCGATGAGAAGGAGTTCTTCTATCAGAGCGGCAAAATGATCGGCAAAGTGTCGTTCATGAACCCCGAGCACGCGGCGGAAAGCGTCAGCGGCGTGACGGTCCGTATCACCGATCTCGATACCGATATCCCAACCGGCGCGGTGTCGATCAGCACGGGCGGATCGCTCAGCCCCGTGAAAAACATCGGCACCGTCAAGCCGAACGGCGTGTTCGATGTCGTGTGGAGTCTGGATATCGACAGCTTCTTCTTGATCGCCGACGTCAGCGCGACGGAGACTGCCGGTGAGTATGCCGTTCGCTTCCCGGATGGCGTGACGGAGGCGCAGCGCAAGGCATATCTGGCTGCCAACGATCCTGCTTCTGTCGGCTCGCTCACGCTTGTGAGCTTCGACGCCGCGACCAATACCGGTATTTACCGGACTGCGGTCGCGGAGGACGGCACGTCTTCGCCGCCGTCTGACCGCGTGCCGGTCTTCTACGGCGAAAAGCCGTATTGGTTCGATTTCGTGATTCTCGCCTCCGGCACCAACGCCGAGACGGGCGAACTGATCGAGACCCGTGTGCCCGTGCGCGTGCACTACGTCGCGCCCGATTACTACGTCAGCGCCGGCGAGACCGATCCCTATGACGCGGACGGCAACTACACCGGCTACAAGGCAGGCAGCATCTACGACGTCCATCCCGACATCGAGCAAAAGGTGCAGGTCGATCCCGCGTTCGATCCCGCCTCCGGCACGGTCAGCAAGATGAAATACAGCACCGGCTTCCTGAACCGCCTCCAGCAGAGCGTACCCGATCTGCCCGAGGACAACGAGGACGTGTCCGTCGATTTCGGCTTTGCCGGCTCCGTGGGCTATGAGGGACAGATCACTTCGCTGAAGTTCTCGCTCAAGAACCCGTCGAAGATGCACCCGATGGAGAACGTCAGGCTGCGCCTCGTTCTGACGGACGGACCCGAAGAGGGCAGCGAGCCGCTGACGCCGAACGTCAACATCACCTGCAAGGGCGGCAGCATGACCGTGGACGGCGACGCCATCGGCGGACGCATCGAACCGGGCGAGGAGACAGAGGTCACTTGCCGCTTCCGCCTCGACCGGCTGATCCGCGACTACGGGTGGATCGAAGAATACGACGAGTCGCTGATGCAGTATGTCACGAAGCAGAGCGCTTCCGGTAAGGTCTACGCACGCTTTGAGATGACGTTTGAGATCGACGGCAAGGAATACAGCTACACGACCTCCGCGCGCGAATACGAGGTCAGGGAAAAGCCGAAGCTGTATGTCAGTTACGATCTCCTGCAGGATGCGTCCGGGAAGTACTTCCTGACCGCGACCGTGACAAATCTCGGCGCGGGCGACGCCAACAACGTCACGATCGGCGTCCCGACCATCCCCGCCGTGGACGGCATGGAGATGCGCGTCGTCGGCGTGAGCAGCACGAAGGGCGTCGTGATGATGAGCAACCGCGTCACTGCGGAGCAGGATCGCGTGGAGATCAGCGTACTGCACGCGGGCGATACCGCCGTGATCTCCTACGAGCTTGCGATCATCGGCGAGATGAGCAACGCGAAGCAGCTCTCGCTCGGCAAGCTGGCGGCGTTGCCGTCGCTGCCGATCAAGTCCTCGCTCGGCGCGGACGTCATCGTTGCACCGATGCAGCTTGAGCAGATGAATACGATGCGCACCGCAGACAACCTGCGGAGCATCCAGACCGAGCTCGGAGAGCTGAGCACCAACCTGACGCTGCTCACGGACAAGACTGCGTCCGAGCTGGGACGTTCGCTCGGCGACATCTACGATTACACGTCCAATCTCAAGCGGGCGATCTCCATCGGCGAAGTCTATTCCGGCATCGGCAAGCTGGTGAATCTGTTCATGACGCTCAAGGGCTACGTCGATCTGCGGTCGAGCCTTTCCGATCTCGGCAAGGGCGTCAGTGAGATGAAACTCGAGCCCACCAAATTCGGACAGCTCGATGCGTATCGCAGCAACTTCAGCAAAGCCATGGAAGTCCTTTCGCAGGATATGGACTGGATCGTGAACTTCGTGCCCAAGGACATTCCCTACTGGCAGGGAACTGTGGAAGAGCTGCTGAACGTTGACGACGTCAATCAGACGATGTTCAAATTCGGCGCCGTCGCCTCTGCCTACCGCGCCAAGATCAGCGCCGCGGCAGAGCTGCTGGCGCAGGCTTGCAATGACGTCAACACCGCCATGGAAACCACCGACGCCGCCGTTCGCGCCGAGAAGATCAAGCTCGCACGCGTCAACATGGAGAAGGCGGCGGAGCTGGCGAAGGAAGCGCATGCGCTGCGCGAGCCCATGCTGGAGGAGCTGGCGAAGCAGCGCGACGAGCTTTCCGGCGACGGGCTGATGGCGCAGATGAACCGTTACAAGCTGGAAGAGGCGGCTTACCTGGATCTCGCGAAGGCGGAGAGTATGCTCGCGCCGCAGATCAACAACGTCGTCGCCGCGCTTGCGCAGCTCACAAGGCTGGCGGATCTGGAGGAAAAGGTCGACACGATGCAGAAGTCTGCGGATGGCATGAGCGACCTTCTCAGCGGTGAGGAAGCTTACACGAGCGACGCCAAGGCGCTTTCCACGGCAGCCAGGCAGATCTTTACCAGCATCGGTTACGACCCCAACGGCTCCGCGAAGGACAAACTCGATGCCCTGCGCAAGAACAGAAACGCATGGAACGAAACGGTGACAAACTTCTATCTGATCCCGTTCAAGTGGCTGGCGAGCGACTTCCAGGTCGTCGACGCCGCGCACCTGAAGAGCGTGAACGCTTCGACGCCCGAGATGGTCAACACCGTGGGCGCGGTGCTGGGCAAGCTCGAGCGCGGCGAGATCAGCGACGGACAACTTGCGGGCGAGATCGTCCGTACCGTGGTCGGAAACGATCCGTCCGCCAACGAGTGGTTCAATCAGACACAGTTCACTTCCGATTTCAGCGCCGAGTACGGCAAGTGCGTCAGCAAGACCGATAAGTACCGCTGCGTTGCCACGGCGATCGTTAAGCTCTCACTGCGGAAGCTGATCGACGAGACAAAGTTCAAGGCGGCTTACAGCAAGCTGACGATCGCAGGCGGAAAGAGCGATTATCGCCTGACGCTCGACGCGGCGACCGAGGCATCTCTCGGTGCCGCTACGAACGTCTACAACATCCAGAATGGGGCGAACGCGACGCTGACCGAGATCAGCGGCATGATCGACCGCTACCTGAACGACCCGGATATGCTGACCGGCTACTATCCCTCCACGCAGCTGCTGGATTACGTGAAGGGACTCAACGCTTCCATCAGCGCCATGGTGCGGCAGAGCAACGGCGAGCCGATCCCGGCAAGCCGCGTCGGGCGCTACCGCAGCCTGTGGACGTATTCCGGCGGCGGATACGATCTGACCACGAACGAGATCACCCTCGGCGAGCTCTACAAGGCGCAGCAGGTCGTCGACTCCCTGCTGGCGGAGGGCTGGATGAACGTGGATTCCCGTTATCAGCTCAATTCGCTCAAGGCGGCGGAGACGAGTTGGTCCCTCATCGGTACGGCGCTGAGCGTGGCGCCCGCTACGCCTGCAGGTGTCGTCACCGGCACGATGCTGGGCATGGCAGGTAACGTGCTCTCCATCGGCAACGAGGGGATCGCCACCGCTCTGAATACGCTGGACGACGGCAATCTCTTCAACCTCTCCAAGGCGACGGCAGATCTGGCTGCGACGACCAATCTCATGCTCTCCAAGGAGGCGGCTGTCGCAGGCGACCTCAAGAGCGTATTTGAGACGATGGAACGCTGGCGCAAGATCGACCCCGAGCTGCCCATCGAGATCGTGACCGCAGACGTGGGCGATCTCGTGACCGATGCGAAGGACTTCGACTACGTCACGGCGGCGATCTCCGTCCACAACGGGCATACGGGCACTGTCACCGTCGCCCCGACTGTGGACATCTACGACAGCTTCGGCTTCGTCACCACAGCGAGCATGGGTACTCAGACTGTTGCTGCCGGCGCAACGGCGGACTTCACCGCGAGCATCGCCGTACCGATCAATCTCCTGCGCGACGCGGGCGGCTATACCGCCGTGTTCACCTTCGCCGCCTCCGAAGCGGATACCATGACCATCGCGCCGACCTTCGGACCGTACGTCACGCATTTCAACGTGGGCTCGAAGAAGACGGTCGAGTACCTCAGGACCAACGCCATGGCGACGCAGCCGCTCGGCGGCACACTGGCGGCAGGCGAGAGCCGGACTGCGACCGTGTCCGCACCCGACGGCTCTGTGCTTTACGTCTTCGCGGCGGCACTGTCCGGCGAGGAGAACCTCCGCCTGACTGTGACCGGCGCAGGCACGCAGCAGAAGCTTTCGCTCATCGGTGACGACGACTTTGTCCTGATCCCCGACGCCACCGGCGACTATACGATCACGGTCGTCAACGCGGGCGACAGCGAGCTGACCTTTGATCTTTCCACGGTCGTTACGCCGGACTGCGGCGCTGTGGCGGGGCTGGATATGCCCTATATCGCGGCACTGGCGGGCGAGTACAGCGACAAGAGCGGAGAAAGCGGCGTGAAGGCGGCGCTGCCGCTGTCGGTCTACGAGACGGGACAGACCACCGGCATGAACGTCACCGTCAGCGCCACGGCGCTGACCGGCGCAGACCGGACGATCCCTGCGCCGACGATCACTGCGGCAAACGGCACGGAGACGGAAAGCGTCTTCACCCTCGACGCGGGCGGCGGCAAACAGATGATCCTGAACTACTATCCCGATGCGGACACGCCTGACGGCGATTACACCGGCAGCGTGACAATCCGGATCGTGGCGGATCGCTTCAATACCGACGTCAGCGCCTATGAATGGACGCCTGTCAATGGCGGATGGGAGCTGACCGTACCGGTCACGGTCCGCCTTGACACCGCTGTTCCCGGCGCGACCGAGTTGAAAGCCGGGAACGCTTCGGACGGCACCATCGCCGTGCAGGGTACCGCGCAGCCCGACGCGACCGTCGCGATCTTCCTGGCGGAAGACGAGAGCGACGCCGGCGTGTTTGAGGGGATCGTCACCGCGAACGCGGACGGCAGCTATGACGCCGCCCTGATACCGCAGTATAACGGCGTCAGCTACGTTTATGCCCGTGTGATCGGCAGTAACGGAAAGCTCGGCGAGGAGAGCGAGCGCGTTCCCGTTACGACCGCGGTCGGTGACAGCACAGCCCCCGTCGTCACACTGCTCACGCCGCAGACCGACATCCTGCTGGGCACGGACGTGAAGGAGTTCATCTTCACGGTGAGCGACGACGAAAGCGCGCTTGACGGAGTTCCGGTCCTAACGGTGGACGGCACCGCAGCGACGGTCACCGAGACGTCTTTGGGACGCTACCGCGCGGTTCCCGCCGGCGGCAGCGTCGGCGACGGCACGCACACGGTCGTGATCACAGCCGTCAGCGGCGGCGGCCGTACAAGAAACACCTACACGGTCATCGTCGGCGAGCAGATCGAAGCGGTCTTCTCCGTGACGGCAGACAGGGTCGCCGCCGCGGACGCGACCGTGACGGTCAACGGCGAGAGCGTAACGACCGGCGCGGACGGCAAGGCGACGATCAATCTGCTCCCGGGCGAATACGAATACACCGTGACAAAGGACGGTTATCTGCCGGCGAGCGGCACGGCGGCCTTCAGCGCCGTTTCGAGGACCGAGAGCGTCGCGCTTGCGACGGGCGGCACGGTGCGCGTGATCGTAAACGGCAACGGCGGCAGCGTTCCCGGCGCCGCGGTGACGTTCGGCGATCACAGCGCCGTCAGCGGCGCGGACGGCGTCGCCGAACTGACGATCCCGTACGGAACGTACCGCTGGACGGTCAGCGCTGTGGGCTACAAGGGCAAAAACGGCAGTTTCTCGTTCACGGCGCTCACTGACGATCCGTTAGTCGTCAGTCTGGACGTGGATCGCTCCGGCATGTTCTCGGCATACCTGCGCATCACGGACGCCGTGGAAACGCCGATCTGCGATGCCGCCGTCACGTTGGACGGCGAGACGCAGCAGACGGACGCCAACGGCGAGGTGCTGTTCCTGAAGAACGTCGGCAGTTACGACGTCACGGCGGAAGCGGCGCTGTATCAGACCTACGCGGACAGCGTGACGGTCGACGCCACCGGCAACGTGCAGGTGATCGCGCTGCAGGCGAAGGGCGCTTCGTTCGATCCGCTCACCGAAACGCTGACGCTCGAAAGCGGCTACACGGCGTGGACGGCGGCAAGCGGCGGCGAAGAGCTCGGCGGCGAGACTGTCGGCAACTGCACGGAAGACGTGATCGTCTACATCGAAAACGCTTCCGGCGACCGTACGCCGTATCGGATCGAGGCGCTCGGTCACGACTATGCGGCTGTTGTGACGCCGCCGACCTGTACCGCGACGGGCTATACGACTTACACCTGTACCCGCTGCGGAGACAGCTATGTCGCGGATGAGACGGCTGCGCTCGGGCATGATCTCGTGCATCACGACGCAAAGGTGCCGACCTGCACCGGGATCGGATGGGCGGCATATGACACCTGTACGCGCTGCGACTATACGACGTACGCCGAGATCCCGGCGACGGGACACACAGCGGATGCGGCGGTACGTGAGAATGAGACTGCTCCGACCTGTACGGCGGCAGGCAGCTACGACGAGGTCGTCTACTGCTCGGTCTGCCATGCGGAGTTGAGTCGCGTGACGAAGCCGATCCCGGCGATGGGACACACGGCAGGCGCGGCGGTGCGCGAGAATGAGATCGCCCCGACCTGCACGGCGGCGGGCAGCTACGACGAGGTCGTCTACTGCTCGGTCTGCCATGCGGAGCTCAGCCGCGTGACAAAGCCGATCGCCGCGCTCGGTCACGATCTGAGCTACAGCGCGGAGGGCGCTGTGCTGACCGAGATCTGCTCGCGCTGCGATCATACGGCTTCCGCCACGATCAGCGCGGTGCGCTCGCGGTACACGGGCGAGCCGGTCACAGCCGCGACGGTCGAGTATTCCGATGGCTGGCTCGGCGGCGAGCTTGAGATCGCCTACGCGAACAACACCGCTTTCGGCACGGCGACCGCCTCGATCACGGCGGGCGGCGCGACTGCCGTGACGACGTTCCGGATCTACGTGCCCGGCGACGTGGACGGCAACGGCACCGTCAACATGCGCGACGTGCTGCGGCTGCGCCAATTCATGGCGGGCGGCTACGGCGTGACGGTCGATCAGGAAGATGGCGACGTCGACCACAACGGCAGCATCAACATGCGCGACGTGCTGCGGCTGCGCCAGTACATGGCGGGCGGTTACGGTATCGTGCTGACGTAACGCATAACTCCATAAAGCGGGCGGTGCTTCATTCGGAAGCACCGCCTGTTTTTACGCAAAAAAACACAGGAGCGGGAGTTTTTCCCGTTCCTGTGTTTTGCTCTTAATACGAAATGCCGTTCGCATCCATCCAGATCCGCTTCTCGCGGATGAGCTCGTCAAGCGCCGTGTCCGTGCGGTAGCGCTCGCGGATCAGATACCTGCGCAGCGCGACCAGATCCTTTTGCGTCAGATCGGGATAGTCCTTCGCGCCGTAACTGCCGTCCGCGTAGCGGCAGTAGTGCAGATCGTGATCGTCCTTCACCCAATCCGGGGCGGTGTCGTCTACTGCCTGCAGAAGCTTGTCTGCCAGCTCGCCGTACGCGCCGATGCCGCTGTCGTCCTGCAAACGGTACAGCAGCAGACACTCGGCAAGCTGATGATTGAGCGACGTGTGCGGCTCGGCGGTCATGTCCGCGGACCAATAATCCGCCACGAGCCAGCCACCATTTTCCGTCTCCGTGTGATGCGCGTTTGCAAATTCCGTATAGAACGCCGCGTATCGCTCCAGCTCGCGCTGAAACAGCTTGCCGTCGAGCTGCGCCCGAGCTTCCAGCACCGCATCCATCAGATCGGTGTTGAAGCGCGTGTCATAGAAATCGTACCCGATCCCGTAGTCGGCGGAGAGCCAGCCGCTTTTCGGCATGGTGGGGAAGTAACCCGCCGCATTCTGTGTCTGCATCACGGTGTCCAGCATCGCAAGCGTCACAAGCGGCGCGGCGACGCTCTTTCCGAGCTGCCAGCGGATCTCGCGCGCGAGAAACGTCGCCGGACAGCGATAGTAGCAGTTGTCGCCGGTCGGATCGTAGTTATCCGATGTGAAGCGGTAGTAGCCGGTATAGCACCACTTTGCCTCGCCGTCGTCGGTGTATCGTCCCCAGACCGACGCCCAGTTGTCGCTGTTCCAATCCAGCAGCAGCATCGGCGCTGTGACCATTGTAAAGTCGGTGCAGAAGCTGTCCGCGTCCGTCTGTCCGTTTACTGTGATCGCAAACCCGCCGTCCGACTGCCGCACATCCAGCGAGCCGGGCAGGGAGGTCTGCTGCTCCAGCACGTCGTGCCCGTGCGCAAGATACGTCACCGGCAGGAAGAAAAACCGCGTTTCTCCGTCCGGCAGCTCCAGCACGGCGCAGCTTGTCGTGTAAGTGCCCGCCGTGACCGGCGCAGTGGTCCAGCCCTCGGAGACGGCGTCGTAGACGCGCAGCACGGATCCTTCGGGGACCGTTTCGCTGTAAAAGCAGTATGTGTTTTCCACACCGCCGTGCGTCAGACGCATCATGTCGAGGCGGATGCCGTTTGCGTCCTCATACGAGCGCGTTGAAAGCCCGTCCTCGGTCGTTTCAAAAACGCGGATATCGCCGTCTGTCAGCGGCAGCACACGCACGGGACGTTTCGCACAGCCGGCGAGCGCAAACAGCAGCGCAAAAAGAAGCGCTGCCGCGCAAAGTCGTTTCCGATCCGTCATCCTACCGCCCCCGTTCTTTGATATGATTATAATGATATCCGCCGATCGTTGTCAAGGCGGAACGCTGCGGACGGTCAGTCTCGACGCATACGGCGGACAATGTTAAAATCGTCATATCGCACATTATTCGTATGACTGCCGAAAACCGCGAAAACACGGCGATTTAACGCGCTAAATCATTAAATGGCAAAATATACAAAATCGAGAAATCAAAACTATGGGAACATACAAATCGCAGAAAACGCCTTGCGCAATGATTGAAAAAAATTGTAAAATGGGCTATCATCATAATGCGATTATGTGGGCGAAGATTTGTGTTTATGTCTTTGCTCGAATGAAGAAAGGACGGTATCCCATGAAGAAACTTACCTACGGCATGGTGGGCGGCGGCCCCGGCTCCTTCATCGGCGACGCGCACAGAAAATCCATCAACATCGACGGCATGGCGACGCTTGTCGCAGGCTGCTTCTCCCGTACCCCGGAGAAGTGCCGGCAGACCGGCGCCGAGCTGGGCATCGACCCCGATCGCTGCTACGCCAGCTTTGAAGAGATGGCAAAGGCGGAGGCGGCACGTCCCGACGGCATCGATTTCGTCGTGGTCGTCACGCCGAACGTCAGCCACTATCCCGTCTGCAAGGCGTTTTTGGAAGCGGGCATCAACGTGTCCTGCGACAAGCCGCTGTGCCTGACGGTCGAAGAGGGCGAAGCGCTGGTCAAGCTCGCCAAGGAAAAGAATCTTCTGTTCCTCGTCACCTATACTTATATGGGCCACGTGACGGCGAAGCACATCCGCAAGTTCATCGCCGATGGCAAGCTCGGCAAGATCCGCACCGTCCAGGCGGAGTATCCGCAGGGCTGGCTCGCCTATGAGGGCGAGTGGGGCGGCAAGCAGGGCGAATGGCGCTGCGATCCCAAGCAGTCCGGCGGCGTCAACTGCCTCGGCGACCTCGGCACGCATGTGGAAAATGCCGTGTCCCGCATGACCGGTCTGAAGATCAAGCGTGTGCTTGCGCGTATGGATAAGCTCGTTCCCGGCCGTGTGCTGGATGACAACGATATGGTCCTCGTCGAGTACGAGGGCGGCGCGGTCGGCACCTACTGGACCAGCCAGGTCGCCATCGGTCACGACAACGACCTGCGCGTCCGCATCTACGGTGAGAACGGCTCGATCCTGTGGAAGCAGGAGGAGTGTGAGAAGGTCATCATGATCTCGCGCGACGGCACCATCGTCGAGCGCCACCGCGGCAACGGCGGCATCGAGGACTGCGCCGCGGCGTACGGTCGTCTGCCCTCCGGTCACACCGAGGGCTGGCTCGAGTCCATGGGCAACCTCTACAAGTCCTTCATCACCTGCGTTGCGGCGAAGAAGGAAGGCAAGCCCTATGAGATCGACTATCCGACCGTCGAGGACGGTCTTGAGGGCGTCAAGTTCGTCCATGCCTGCCTGAAGTCCAACGAGCAGGGCAGCGTCTGGGTCGATCTGTGATCTTTGAGATTTTTAATTAGGAGGATATAACTATGGCAAGACCGATTACCCTGTTTACCATTCAGTGGGGCGATATCCCTCTGGAAGAGCTTTGCCCGCTGGCAAAGAAGATGGGCTTTGAGGGTCTGGAGCTTTCCGCCGTCCATCTGGACATGAAGAAGGCCGCCACCGATTCCGCCTACGTGCAGTACGTCAAGGATCTGCTGAAGAAGTACGATCTCGGCTGCTGGGCGCTGAGCCATCACCTCGCCGGTCAGTGCGTCTGCGACACGCTGCCCGACGCCTACGACTCCCGTCTGGACGGCTTCGCTCCCGGCGAGCTGGCAGGCAAGCCCGAGGAGATCCAAAAGTGGGCGATCCAGGAGATGAAGTACACCGCGCACGCTGCGAAGAACATGGGCGTGAAGGTCGTCACCTTCTTCATGGGCAGCCCGATCTGGAAGTTCTGGTATTCCTTCCCGCAGACCAGCGAAGAGCAGGTCAACGCGGCGTATGCCAAGGTCAAGGAGCTGTGGAGCCCAATCATGGACGAGTACGACGCCTGCGGCGTCAAGCTTGCCCTCGAGGTGCATCCCACCGAGATCGCGTTCGACTACTACAGCTTCAAGCGTCTGCTCGAAGAGTTCGACTACCGTCCTACCCTCGGCGCGAACTTCGACCCGAGCCACCTGCTGTGGCAGGGTGTCGATCCCGTCGTGTTCTGCCATGACTTCATCGACCGCGTGTATCACGTGCATGCGAAGGACGTCAAGCTGAACTTCAACGGCCGCACCGGCGTGCTCGGCTCGCACATCACCTTCGGCAGCATGGACCGCGGCTGGAACTTCGTCTCGCTCGGTCACGGCGACGTCGATTTCGACGGCATCTGCCGCGTGCTGAATCAGGGCGGTTATCAGGGCCCGCTGTCCATCGAGTGGGAAGACTCCGGCATGGAGCGCGTCTACGGCGCGACCGAGGCCTGCGAGTACATCAAGAAGTACAACTTCAACGCGTCCGACGTGGCGTTCGACAGCGCCATCAAGACGGAATAAACACGGTTTTGACCGCTCTGCGGTTGAAATAAAAAACACATTTTGGAGGTAGTATCATGAAAAAGATCATCGCACTTGTCTTAGCGCTCGTCATGGTTCTGGCTCTGGTCGCTTGCGGCGAGACCACCACCACGACGACTGAGCCTGCCGAAACCACCGAGACCACGGAACCCGCTGCGACCGAAACCACCGAACCCGCTGCGGAAGCCGGCGGCAAGACCATCTACGTCCTGTCTCCGTCTCCCGACCACGGCTGGACCGGTGCTGTCGGCGTCTTCGCACAGGAGAAGGTCGACGAGATCAATGCCGAGGGCAGATACAAGGCTGAGCTTCAGGCGTTTGCCACTCCCGAGGATCAGATCCATCAGATCGAGGACATCATCGCCAACAACGACGGCAACATCGGCGTTGCCATGCTGCCGGCGAACACCGACGTTGAGAACGCCATCCAGAAGCTGATCGACGCGGGCATCCCCTATACCGCTGCCGACCGCATCATCCCGGGCGTTGCTGACGGCGCTGTTTCCAACATCAAGTACGACAACATCGAGATCGGCGCTGCCGCCGCTGCGTGGCTGACCGAGAACGGTCTGAAGGAAGGCGACAAGGTCGTCGTTATCGAGGGCGACGGCTCCTCCGCCGACACCGACCGTACTGCCGGCTTCGATCAGTACCTGAAGGGCGAGGTCGCCTACAACGGCAAGACCATCGAGACCCCGTGGACCGATCTGAGCTCCGTGACCTACTCCGGCGTCACCGGCTGGAACCCCGCCAACTCGCAGAAGTTCTTCGAGGACTATCTGGGCAATGCGGACAATGCCGACACCAAGTACATCGCTTCTTGGGACGACGGTCTGTCCACCGGTGTGTTCGCCGCTCTGGAAGGCTCCGCTGTGGAAGCCAGCACGAAGGAAGCGTTCCTTGCGAATGCTCCGTTCATCACCGGCTGCGGCGGCTCGCAGGCTCTGTATGACATCATTGCCGGCACGGATTATCACAACTACACCTGCGCGGAGCAGTTCGGCGGCATCATGTCCGTCACCTATCCGCCCGCAATGATCCAGACCACCATCCAGGCTCTGATCGATTACTTCGACGGCAAGGACGTCGTGAAGGACAACACCCAGTCCGCTGAGTGCGTCACGAAGGACAATGTTGCCAACTACAAGGGCTTTGAATAATCCGGTCTGATTATTCCGGCTGAAAACTAAGTGGGATGGTATCCCGCAGGTAACTGCGGGATACCATTTCCCGATTGTGGAGAATGGCTTATGGATGAAATTCTGCAAATGCGAAATATCCACAAGGCGTTTGTGGGTGTCAAGGTCTTAAAGGGCGTCGATCTGACCATCGGCCGCGGCGAGGTACATGCGCTGCTGGGCGAAAACGGCGCAGGCAAGTCCACGCTGATGAACATCCTGACGGGTGTTTACAGCATGGACGAGGGACAGGTCATCTTTGACGGAGAGGATATCTCCAACTGCTCGATCCGCGAAAGCGAGGACAAGGGTATTGCCTTCGTCCATCAGGAGCTGAGCCTGTTCAACGATCTCAAGGTCTACGAAAACATCTTCTTCAACAAGGAGCTTACGACAAAGGGCGGTTCTCTGAAAAAGAACGAGATGATCGCCAAATGCCGCGAGGTCTTTGAAAAACTCGGAGTGGACATCGATCCCTCCGTTACGGTGGAGCATCTCACCGCCAGCGAGAAACAAACGCTGGAGATCGCCAAGGCGATTTTCTTTGAAGCAAAGCTGCTGATCCTCGATGAGCCGACTACCGCGCTGAGCAACGCGGAGATCGACCATCTGTTCCAAATCATAGAAAACCTGAAGGCGGAGGGAAAATCCTTCATCTTCATTTCCCATAAGATGCCCGAGATCTTCCGGATCGCCGACCGCTATACGGTACTGCGGAACGGCGAATTCATCAAGGCGGGCAATATCGCGGAGACGAACGCGCAGGAGGTCACCTCCACCATGGTCGGCGCGACGTTCTCCAACGCGGAGATCTACCGCACACGTGAGCTCGGCGAGCCGATCCTCGAAATGCGGGCGCTGGACGGCAAGGATTTCCACGACGTCAGTCTTTCGGTCCGGCGCGGCGAGGTGCTGGCGCTGACCGGTCTGCAGGGCGCGGGCTGCAGCGAATTGATGCAGTGCGTATTCGGCGAGCTGCCCTCGTTCAGCGGCACGATCGCGGTCGAGGGCGAGGAGCTGACAAAGAACACCATCCATCTTGCAATGAAGCGCAAGATCGCGTACCTGCCGACAAACCGCAGAGAGCGATCCGCGATGCCGGATCTCTCGATCCTGGAGAATATGTACATCTCCGAGCATACGCTTTCCGGCAAAAAACCGATCATCAATAGAGCGAGCGAGATCGCCAAGTACGACGCACAGAAAGAGAACCTCAGCATCAAGGCGGAGCACTACAGCGATCTGATCCTCAGCCTCTCCGGCGGCAACCAGCAGAAGGTCTTCTTTGCCCGCTGGCTGAACACCGACGCGGAGATCCTGCTGCTGGACAACCCCACGCAGGGCATCGACGTCGGCGCCAAGGCGGAGATCTACAAACTGATCCTGAAGCTTGCGGAGAGCGGCAAGACCATCGTGATCAACAGTCAGGAGATCCCGGAGATCCAGCGCGTGGCGGACCGCTGCGTCGTGTTCTACTCGGGGCGCATCGTCAAAACGCTGCCGCACGATCAGATCACGGAGCACACCGTCATGATGTACGCGACAAACGCCGCGGAAGATTCGGAGGAATAACGTATGAGCACCACAACCTTGAAAAAGAAAAATAGTTTTTCGATCGGGCAGTACTCCTATATTCTGATCTGCCTCGTCCTGTTTGCCGCATACTGGATCATCAACGGCAGGATGTCGCTGAAGCTCTTCACCAACATCTTCATGTACCACAGTGCGATCATCGGCGTGCTCGGACTCGGCATGGGCATGATCATCATCACGGGCGACATCGACCTTTCGGTCGGCGCGATCCTGTCCTGCATCGCCTCGTTCGCCTGCGTCATCTTCAACCTTTTGGTGCTTGCGAACGTGCCGAGCGGTCTGGTGATCACGATCACCGTTCTGTTCTGCATTGTCGGCGGCACGCTGCTCGGTTTCGTCAACGGCGCGATGATCGGCAAACTGAAGCTGCCTGCGTTCATCGTAACGCTCGCCACACAGCTGATCTACCGCTCGGTCTCCAAATACGCCTGCAACATCATCGACAACAGCGTGACCGGCGGCACCGGCAGCGGCAACGTGTATAAGCTGCTCAACGGTCCGGCGAGAGACGGCATGTACGCCTTCGGCAACCGCGACCTGTTCGGCGCGCTGCCGTATATCGGACTGCTGTTCCTTGTGATCGCGGTCATCCTGATCTACATCTCGACCTCCACCAAGTACGGCAAGCGTCTGTATGCCATCGGCTCCAACGCCAAGGCGGCGCACATGGCGGGCGTCAACGTCGAGTGGAACCGCACCTCGGTCTTCACGATCACGGGACTTCTCTGCGGCATCGGCGCCATTATGTGGCTCGGTCAGCAGAGCGGCGTCGATCCCTCGACCGCCGGCGTCAGCAACGAGATGTACGCCATTGCGGCGGTCGTGCTCGGCGGTATTGCCATGTCGGGCGGCAAGGGCAGGATGCTGGGCATCGTCTTCGGTACTTTCAGCTATACGCTGATCGATAAGATCATCAACGCCATGAACGTGTCGTCGCTCGTCAACGACTCTATCAAGGGTGCGATCCTGCTCGTTGCAATCGTCATCCAGGTCCTCGGTCCGCAGCTTCGCAAAAAGCACGGCGAGTGACATTTGATCCAAACGACCTTCGGAGCATCTGCTTCGAAGGTCGTTTTTCGGAGGCATTATGATACGCGAAAAGTCCTTTTACCGCGAGTTTTTCGTGCTGATGATGGCGCTTGTCCTCGAGCAGATCGTCGTGCTCAGCGTCAATCTGGCGGACAACGTGATGATCGGCAGTTACAGCGAGACGGCGCTTTCCGGCGTTGCGGCGGTCAACCAGATCCAGTTTGTGCTGCAGCAGATCGCCTACGGCATCTCGGGCGGACTTGTCATGCTTGCCAGCCAGTATTGGGGGCAGAACCGTCCGGAGCCGATCCGCAGGCTGACAGCAATATCGCTTCTGTACGCGCTGGCGCTCGGCGCGGCGTTCTTTGCGGCGGTCACGTTTGCGCCGAGCGGCTGTGTCCGGCTGTTCGTGGACGATCCAGACGTAATTACTGAGGGGGCGCGGTATCTTTCCGTCGTGCGGTTTTCCTATCTGCCGTTCGTGCTGACGGTCGCGCTGCTCGGCGCAATGCGAAGCGTCGGCACGGTGCGCCTTGCGGTCGTATCGTCGCTGGTCGGGCTTGTCGTCAACTGCGTCGTCAATTACGTGCTGATCTTCGGACGCTTCGGCTCGCCGGAGCTCGGCGTCGTCGGCGCGGCGGTCGGCACGCTCGTGGCGAGGATCCTGGAATTTCTGATCGTCGTCGGGTACGTCCTGCTCCGCGATCGGAAGCTCTGTCTGCGCTCTCGCGATCTTGTGCGGATCGACCGGCAGCTTCTTGCGGATTACTCCCGCGTCACGCCTGTCATCATGGCGACGAGCGCGATGTGGGGACTCAATAACGCGCTGCAGACGGCGATCCTAGGACACCTGAACACGCAGTCGATGACGGCGTATTCCATCACCACGACGGTCTATCTGCTGCTCAAGGTCGGCTCCGTCGGCGCGGCAAACGCCGCGTCCATCCTGATCGGGCGCAAGATCGGCGCGGAGGAGGACCTGCGTCCCGCGGTGCGGACAATGCAGGTGCTGTTTCTTGCCATCGGCGCCGTCGCAGGCGCGCTGCTGTTCGCGGTGCGCGTCCCGATCTTAAGCCTCTACGCCGTCTCGCCGGAAACGTATCGCCTTGCAAATACGTTCTTCCTTATCGAGGTGGTCACGATGCTCGGCATGTCCTATCAGATGCCCGTCAACACCGGTATCATTCGCGGCGGCGGCGATACGCGCTGGGTCTTCTGGCAGGACGTGATCTCGATCTGGATGATCGTGCTGCCGCTTTCGTATCTCGCTGCATTCCGCTGGAATCTGAGTCCTGTCATTGTGGTGATCCTCCTCAACTCGGATCAGGTCTTTAAGTGCGTTCCCGCGTCGCTCCGCGTGAACAGCTACCGGTGGGTAAAGAAGCTCACGCGCGCAGAAGAGAAACAGGAGAGTGACGTATGAAGAGAGTGGTTTTGATCACCGGCGCAAGCTCCGGCATCGGACGCGCCGCGTCGGAGCTGTTTCTGCAAAACGGCTGGACGGTCTATGCCGCCGCAAGAAATGCGGCGCGTTTGCAGCTGCAGGCGGAGCTTGGCGCGGTCACGGCGATTTGCGACGTCTGCGACGACGCGCAGCGCCGCGCGCTGTTTGGGCGCATTATGTCGGAAGCCGGACGGCTCGACGTGCTGGTCAACAACGCAGGGTATGGCGAATACGGTCCCATTGAGTGCGTGACCGACGAAGACGCCAAGCGGCAGATGGACGTCAACGTCCACGCGCTCGCGCAGATGGCGGCGCTCGCCGCGCCGATCATGCGTGCGCAGGGAAGCGGACGCATCGTCAACGTCACGTCGGCGGGCGGCAGAGCCACGACGGGCTTCGGCGGCTGGTATCACGCCAGCAAGTACGCCGCGGAGGCGCTGACCGACGCGCTGCGCATGGAGCTGCGTCCGTTCGGCGTTCGCGTCAGCGCCATTGAACCGGGACTTGTCAACACCGGCTGGGAGAAGATCGCGGCGGAGAATCTCGTCAAGGCGGGCACGAGAACGGTCTACGAAAAGACCTGCCGCAGCGCCGCGGGCATTCTGTCCGGCTCGGTGCGCTTCAAGGGGTTGACGCAGCCGCTGACCGTCGCAAAAAAGATCTATCATGCCGCAGCGGCGAAGCATCCGCGACCGCGCTATCTGTTCGGCTTCGGCGGAAAGGCGCTGGTCGTCGGCAAGACGCTGCTGCCGACTGCGTGGTACGACGCGCTGATGCTGAAGCTGTACGGCAGCGCGACCGAGAGATTCCTCGAAAAAACTTGACAATCTGCGCCCTCTGCGCTATCATCTGTTCGGAACACCACAACTGCACAGCGGGGGTGTCGGCGCGAAAGCCGGCTGAGATGGGATGGACGATTCCCGGACCCTTTGACCTGATACGGATCATGCCGTCGTAGGGAGCGTTTCGGAAAGCACCATACGATCGCGTGTGGTGCTTTCCGATTATCTTTGGAGGTGTATTTCCGTGAAAGAAGTCAAAACGTCAAGAAAACTGACCGAAGCGGGACTGATGCTCGCGCTTGCGACGATCCTCAGTCTTCTCAAACTGTTTGAGTTGCCCTACGGCGGAAGCATCACGTTTGCTTCCATGTTGCCCATCGTGATCTTTTCCTACCGCCATGGCTTCAAATGGGGACTTTTGGCGGCGGTCGCAAACGGCCTGATCCAGGTACTGCTCGGACTGAATATGCTGTCCTACGCGACGTCCGCCGCCGCCGTGGTCGCAATCATTTTCCTTGATTATCTCTTTGCGTTCACGTCCTGTGTGCTGGGCGCGGCGTACCGCAGAGTGAATAACGGCGGCACCGGACTTGCGCTCGGTGCACTGTGCGCCTGCGTGATCCGCTATCTCTTCCACGTGATCTCCGGCTGTACGGTCTGGGCGGGGCTCTCCATCCCCACGGAGGACGCGCTGCTGTATTCGATTTCCTACAACGCCACCTACATGATCCCTGAGACGATCGTAACTGTCGTGGCAGCAAGTTTCCTTGGTTCGGTGCTGGATTTTCGCAGCGCCGATCTGATCGTGCGTCAGCGCGGCGCGTCGTCCGCCGGTAACGTCTTCGGCTGGCTTGCCGGGATCGTCGCGCTCGCCGGAGTCGCCGTGCTCGCTGTCATGGTCTTCCCGCATCTGCAGAACGCCGAAAGCGGCGAATTTGACATCACCGGACTCTCCGCCGTGGACGGCAGAGCGGTGCTGATCGTCGCCGCCGCGACCGTTGCGCTTGCCGTGATCTTCTTGTTTATCAGGCGCGGCGCTTCGAAAAAAGCGTGATGCGGTGCATTATCATCGGCGCGCTGCCCGTCGCGCGGTTGCCGTTTGCGGTCACGGAAAACGATTATGTGATCGCTGCGGACAAGGGCTTGGAAACTGCGCAAAAGCTCAGCGTTCACGTCGATCTGATCATCGGGGATTATGATTCGCTCGGCTATGTTCCGGTCGGGGAGAATGTGATCCGCCTACCTGTCCGCAAGGATGAGACGGATGTCGGCTGCGCCGTGCGCCTTGCGCTTGAGCGCGGCTGCGAAGATTTTCACATCTTCGGCGCGGTCGGCGGCAAGCTGGACCACACGCTTGCCAACGTGCAGATCGCGGCGGAGCTTGCCGCAAAGGGCGCGTCCGTCACGTTTTACGGCGACAGCGAGCGGTTTTGCACGATCCGCAGCGGCTCCGTGCGCCTTCCTGCGCGGGAGAGCGGCAGAGTGTCGGTGTTCTCGCTGACCGACCGCTGCGAGGACGTCACGGTCCGCGGACTTTCCTACGAATGCGAGCACGTCGCGCTGCAAAACACGTTCCCGCTCGGCGTCAGTAACGCATTCGTCGGAAAATCGGCGGAGATCTCCGTGGGTGAGGGAACGCTGCTCGTCGTTTGGGAGGAGGGCTTGTGATGCAGCCGCAGAAGCTGGACCATTCCGATTTCGGTCCGTTTTTCGACGCGGATTCCGAGCTGCTGATCCTCGGCAGCTTTCCGTCCGTCAAATCGCGCGAGGCGAAGTTTTTCTACGGGCATCCGCAAAATCGCTTCTGGCGCGTGATCGCGGCGGTTTTTGACGTGCCTGCGCCGCAGACGCTCGAAGAAAAGAAAGCATTTTTATCGGCGCATCATATCGCGCTTTACGACGTGATCGAAGCGTGCACCATCGTGGGCTCGAGCGACAGCTCGATCCGCGACGTCAGGGCGGCGGATATCCGCCCGATCCTTGCAGGAAGCCGCGTCAGCCGCGTGTTCTGCAACGGCGGCACGGCGTATGCTCTTTACGAAAAACATATCTATCCGGTCAGCGGCGCTGCGGCGGTCAAGCTGCCGTCCACAAGCCCCGCGAACGCAGCGTGGTCGCTTGACCGGCTGACGAGCGCGTGGCGCGAAGCGATCCTGTAAAACGAGGTCGCTTTTTTTGTGGATAAATACCGACGGATGTGCTATACTCGATTTGAAAAGAGAACGGAGGCGCTGTTATGAAACGAACGCTGTATCTGACCGGCGCGGGACATCTGGATCCCGTGTGGCTGTGGAGCTGGCGAGAGGGTTATCAGGCAAATCGCGCTACGCTGCGCTCAGCGCTCGACCGCATGAAGGATTTTCCCGACATGGTTTTCACCACGACCTCCGCGCAGTTCTATGAGTGGATCGAGGAGAACGATCCCGCGATGTTTGAGGAGATCCGTGCTCGCGTCCGCGAGGGACGCTGGAACATCTGCGGCGGCTGGTGGATCCAGCCGGACTGCAATGTGCCGAGCGGCGAATCGTTCGCGCGGCAGGCGCTTCTGGCGCAGCGGTATTTTTCGGAGAAATTCGGCGTTACGGCAGTCAGCGGACTCTGTCCGGACAGCTTCGGGCACAACGCCATGCTGCCGCAGCTTCTGAAAAAATCCGGCATGTCGCGCTATATCTTCATGCGTCCGATGCCCGGCGAGAAGGACGATCTGCCGTCGCGTCTGTTCCTGTGGGAGTCGCCCGACGGCAGCCGCGTCGTGACGTATCGGCTGCCGGTCACGTATCACCTCGGCGCGCAGCCGAAAAAGGGCTTTACGATGGCGGATCTGATGGATCAGATCGTCGACGAGCCGCCGTACGGCGTCGGCAATATGCTCGGCTTCTACGGCGTGGGCAACCACGGCGGCGGTCCGACTGTGCAGCATCTGCGCGATATCGAGGCGTACGCCGAGGCGCGGAAGGATTCGCTGGACGTCAAGTTGTCCGGCACCGACGCGTTCTTTGACGAGTTGGACGAAGCGTCGCTGCCCGTCTACCGCGGCGAACTGCATTATCACGCGGCGGGCTCCTATGCAGCGTGCTCCATGATCAAACGCATGAACCGCCGCGCGGAAAACGCGCTGCTGTCTGCGGAGAAGTTCGATGCGCTGGGGACGGCGCTCGGCGTCTATACCCGCAGAGAGGGTCTCGACCGCGCGTGGAAAAACGTGCTGTTCAACCAATTCCACGATACACTGGCTGGCTCCGCGACGGAGGCGGCGTATTTCGACGCACGCAACCAACTCGGCGAAGCGATCGCGATCGCAGATCGCTGCGAAAACGGCGCGATGCAGGCGATCTCGTCCCGCATCGATATCCCGAAACTCGAAAACACGCTGCCGGTCGTGGTCTTCAATCCGCATGGGTGGGACGTCTGCGAGCCGGTCGAGCTGGAGATGGGCATGTTTCGGACGCTGCGCCTTCCGTCTGCCTACAAGCTGCTCGACAGCGAGGGCAGGGAAGTCCCGTTCCAGTTCGTTGACTGCCCATCCAAGGTCTTTACACGCTGCACGGTGACGTTCCGCGCGTCCGTTCCCGCGCTCGGCTGGGCGACGTTCCGCTTTGTCGAGGCGGAGTCGATGCAGCCGTATACCGTCACCGACGCGCATGCGCTGGAAAATGAGTTTTTGCGTGTGATGTTCGACGAAAAACGCGGCACGGTCGCGTCGATCTTCGATAAGCGCCTCGGAAAAGAGGTCGTCGGCGCATCCCGCGCCCGTGTGATCTTCGACGATACCGACACCTGGGGGCATACGCTGAAATCGCTGGACAATGAGATCGGCGAGTTCGGAAACGCGCAGTGCATCCCGCTCGACACGGGCGCGGTGCGCACGGCGATCCGTTACCGTTCGTATTACGGCGACTCGATCCTGACGCAGACTTACGCGCTCTATGCAGGCGAGGACAAACTGCGCGTCGACGTCAAACTCGACTGGCGCGAGAAGCGCTGTGCGCTGAAGCTGGACTATCCCGTGAATACCGCGTCTCCCATCGCGAGAGCCGCAATGCCGTTCGGGTACATTGAAAAGGCAAATAAGGGACACGAAGAGCCGATGCAGAGCTGGGCGGATATCACCGGCATCGACTGCGGTCTGGCGCTGCTGAACGACGGGAAGTACAGCGTGGATTTCCGCGGAAACGTGATCGGTCTCACGGCGCTTCGCAGTCCGATCTATACGCATCACGACCCGCGTCCGGTCGAGCCGGACACGGATTACAACTACATGGATCAGGGCGTGCAGACGTTTGCCTATGCGCTGAAACCGCACGGCGCGTTTGACGCGGCGGCTGTGTGGCGCGACGCGATGCTGCTCAATCAGAAGCCGTACGCCATGCTCGAGACGTTCCACGGCGGCGCGCTGCCGCAGCGCGCGGGGCATGTCTCCGTCAGCGCGGAAAACGTGCTGCTGACGGCTCTCAAGCAGGGGCAGGACGGCGGCGACGTGCTGCGTCTGTTCGAGACGCGCGGCGAGACTGCCGACGCGGCGATCCGTTTTGCCGATACGTCGTTCACGGCGCATTTTTCACCGTTCGAGATCAAGACGTTCCGTATCTGCGGCGGCGTCGTAACGGAGACGGATCTGCTGGAATACCCGCTTTAAGCGGAGGCTTGCCGATTTGCGGGATAAAAAACAGGAAAAAAGCAAAAATAATGCTTGATTTTTCAAAAACGCCGTGTTAAAATATCCGAGCCTGTGAAAATAAAGAGTGGTCCTCTGCCATCTGGAGCGCGTTTCGCGCCGGCATGAACACCTGAAATTGAAGGAGGACAATATCATGGATCTTATGCAGGCTCTCACCAGCCAGTACATGAAGCCCGAGCTGCCGAAGATCAGCATCGGCGACACCGTGCGTGTGCACATCAAGATCAAGGAAGGCTCCCGCGAGCGTGTCCAGGTCTTTGAGGGCACCGTCATCGCCAGAAAGCACGGCGGCATCGAGGAGACGATCACCGTCCGCCGTATCTCCTACGGCGTCGGCTGCGAGAAGGTCTTCCCACTGCACGGTCCCAACGTTGTGGAGGTCGAAGTCGTCCGCCACGGCAAGGTCCGCAGGGCGAAGCTGTACTATCTGCGCGGCCGCATGGGCAAGGCGGCGAAAGTTCGGGAAAAGGTCTGAGCTTTCGGAAACAGAGCGGGTGCTTCGGCACCTGCTCTGTTTTTGTAAAAATAGTCTTTCATTTATGCGCCTTAGCGTGTATAATAGAATGAAGAACAGCATGGAAAAGAGGGAAGATCATGCAGGACGATGAGATCATCCTGGAGCAGGAGGAAGAGCAGACGCCGGAGGAGCCCGGCGGCTGGCGCTTTGAGGTCTATTCGACGCTCCGCGATTTTGTGTGGATCCTCACGATCGTGACGATCCTGTTTGTGTTCGTGATCCGACTTGTTGGCGTCGACGGCAGCAGTATGTACCCGACGCTGTACGACCGCGACTATCTGCTGCTGACCAGCAACGTGCTGGACCGGCATTTTGAAAATGGCGATATCGTCGTGCTGTCCAAGTCGATCCCAGAGGTGCCGCAGCTCGATTCCACGCCGATCGTCAAGCGCGTGATCGCGACTGAGGGGCAGACGGTGGACATTGACTTCGATCTCGGCACGGTCACGGTCGACGGTGTGAAGCTGGACGAGCCGTATATCAACGATCTGACGCATCTGAACTACGGCGACGGTCTGACCTATCCCGCCACCGTGCCGGAGGGCTGTATCTTCGTCATGGGCGATAACCGCAACAATTCCACGGACAGCCGCTACGCGCCGGTCGGCATGGTCGATACGCGCTATGTGGTCGGGTCTGTGCTGCTGCGCGTGTTCCCGGGCAGAACGACCGATGCGCGCGGCGCTGTGACCGGCGGCAGAGATTTCAGCCGCCTCGGTGTTGTGAAATGAGCGATCTGAACATCCAGTGGTATCCCGGTCACATGACAAAAACGCGCCGTATGATGGAGGAAGACGTCAGACTTGTGGACGCGGTGTGTGAGATCCTCGACGCGAGGATCCCCATATCGAGTTGCAATCCCGACGTGGACGCCATCTGCGGCGCGAAGCCGCGTCTGATCGTGCTCAACCGCATCGACATGGCGGATCCCGCCGCTGTCAAACGCTGGGCGGCGTATTTCCGCGAGCGCGGGATGGCAGTCATCGCGACCGACTGCAAAACTCGCCGCGGGATTGCGGACTTTGCGCCCGCGGTGCGGTCGCTGCTGAAGGAAAAGCTCGCCGCCTACGAGGCGAAGGGCATGGGCGGCAGACCGCTGAAGCTGATGATCGTCGGCATCCCCAACGTCGGAAAATCCACATTCATCAATCATGTCGCGGGAAAAAAGGGCGCCAAGGTGGAAAACCGCCCAGGCGTCACGCGCGGCAAGCAGTGGATCACGCTGGAGAGCGGCATGCTGCTGCTCGACACGCCGGGCATCCTGTGGCCGAAGTTCGACGATCCGAAGGTCGGGCTGCGCCTTGCCTACACCGGCGCGGTCAAGGACGACGTTCTGGACGTCGAAGGACTTGCCTGCGATCTGATCGAGATGTTGTGGCGTCACTATCCCGACGCCGTACGCGCCCGCTATAAGCTCGATATGCCGACGGAAGCCGATGGGTATGATCTGCTCTGCGCACTCGGGAAAAGGCGCGGATTTCTCGTCAGCGGCGGCGAGATCGACACGGAGCGTGCCGCGCGCGTGCTGCTGGAGGAATACCGCAGCGGAAAGATCGGATGCTTTACACTGGAAATGCCGGAGGATTTGGTATGACGGACCTGTGGGAGATCGAACGCGGATACTTTGCCGACGGGATCGGCACGATCTGCGGCGTGGACGAGGCGGGCAGAGGACCGCTTGCGGGACCGGTGTGTGCCGCGGCGGTGATCCTGCCGCCGGAAACGATCATCGACGGTCTGAACGACTCCAAAAAGCTCTCCGACGCGAAGCGCAGGGAGCTGTTTCCCGTGATCTGTGAAAAGGCGCTCGCCTACGGCATCGGCTGGGCAAGCGTGGAGGAGATCGATGAAAAGAACACCCTGCAGGCGCCGTTCCTTGCCATGGAGCGCGCGCTTGCGGGTCTTTCGGTGCGTCCGGAGCTTGCGCTGATCGACGGCAACCGCGCAAAGGATTTCAGTCTGCCTGTTCAGACAGTGGTCAAAGGCGACAGCCGAAGCGCGAATATCGCAGCGGCGTCGATCCTTGCCAAGGTCTCGCGTGACGAGCTGATGGAAAAGCTGGCGATGCAGTACCCGCAGTACGGCTTCGAAATCCACAAGGGCTACGGCACGAAGCGGCACTATGAGGCGCTGCGCGAATACGGCGCGTGCCCGATCCATCGCAGGACGTTCCTGCGCACGTTCTATGGCGAAGGGTAAGCTGCTCGGCGCCTGGGGCGAGGCGCTTGCGGCGGAGTATCTCCGCTGTCACCGCTGTGAGATCATCGGCTGCAATTTCACGACGCGCCTCGGCGAGATCGATGTGATCGCCCGCGACGGCGGCTGTATCGCGTTCGTAGAGGTCAAGCTCCGCAAGGACGAAAGCCACGGCGCGGCGCGGGAATTCGTCACGCCGGTAAAGCAGCGGAAGCTGCGGCAGACCGCCGCGCTGTATCTGGCGGAGCACCCGACCGAGCTGCAGCCGCGCTTTGACGTTATCGAGATCTACGCGCCGTACGGCATGGCGACAAAAAAACCGAAGATCACCCATTGGAAGGATGCGTTTACATGAATTACGGCTATATCGATCTGCACTGCGACACGCTGCCGATGCTGCTACTCAAGGATCGGCGTCTGCGCGATTGCGCGTTTCACATTGACCGCGCACGGGCGCAGAAGCTCGGGCGTTACGCGCAGTTTTTTTCGATCTGCACGACGTGCTGGAAAAAACGCCCCGATTCGGAGCAGCTTTACGCCGACTGCCTGACGCTGTACCGGAAAGAGCTGGAGGAAAACAGGGATTGGCTCGCAGCGTGCGGCAGCCGCGAAGAAGTGGAAGCCGCGTGGAAAAGCGGCAAATGCGCCGCGCTGCTCTCGCTGGAGGGCGCGGAGGCGATCGGCTGCGATCCCGGCAGGCTGGAGGAGGCGGCGCGAGACGGCGTGCGCATGATCTCGCTGACGTGGAATCATGAAAACGCGCTGGGCGGATCGCACATAACGGGCACGGGGTTGACCGCGCAGGGGCGCGAGTTCGTCCGCCGCGCGCAGAAGCTCGGCATCCTGATCGACGTCAGCCACGGCTCGGACCGTCTGTTTTACGACGTCTGCGAGATCGCGGAAAAGCCGATCGTCGCCAGCCACTCCAACAGCCGCTATTGCACGCAGGTCAGCCGCAATCTGGCGGACGATCAGTTCCGCTGCCTTGTGGAGCTGGGCGGCTGCGCGGGACTGAATCTGTGTCCGGAATTCCTGAGCTGGAAAAGCCCGGTGACGGTCGACGATATCCGGCGGCACATCGATCGCTGGCTCGAGCTGGGCGGAGACGGACATATCTGCCTCGGCGGCGATTGGGACGGGATCGAAGGACTGCCGGAGGGCATGGAGGGCGTGGACGGCTGGGCGCTGCTGCCGCCGCATCTGCGCGAGCGCGGGATCGCCGACGATACGATCGACCGGCTGACGTCCGGCGCGATATTGCGTGTGCTGGAGGAGTCCGGCGCACAGAGCTTGGAGAGATAAGATGGCGCTTTACGCAATCGGCGATCTTCATCTGTCGCTCGGCACCGATAAATCCATGGAGGTGTTCGGCGGCAGATGGGAGGGCTACGTGGACAAGCTGCGCGAGAGCCTTTCCGTTATCACGCCGG
This sequence comes from Oscillospiraceae bacterium, assembly GCA_017443965.1. GTDB lineage: Bacteria > Bacillota > Clostridia > Oscillospirales > Oscillospiraceae > RGIG3566. The sequence continues at coordinate 7,354 of JAFSXP010000079.1, read as the reverse complement.
ACGATACCACGGTGCTGATGGGGGATATCAGCTGGGCGTCCGATATGGACGACGCGATTCAGGATCTCTCGTTTGTGGCGCAGATCCCCGGCAGGAAGCTGCTGCTCAAGGGCAATCACGACTACTGGTGGACGACGGCGGCGAAGTTCTATGCCGCCTGTGCGGAAAACGGCTGGGAGAATATGTTCCTGCTGCACAACAACTGCCACCTTTACGGCGACGTTGCCGTCTGCGGCACGCGCGGCTGGTTCTACGAGGAGGACAAGCAGGGCACGCACGACGAGAAGGTCTTCCGCCGCGAGCTCGGACGTCTGGAGACGTCGCTGAAGGCTGCGGGGGATCGTGAAAAGCTTTGCTTTCTCCACTATCCGCCCAAATACCGCGGCTATGAATGCCCGGAGATCCTGCAACTTCTTTCGCAGTACGGCGTGAAGCGATGTTTTTACGGTCATCTGCACGGCGACAGCCATAAGCTGGCGGTCGAGGGCGCTTCTGGAGGTCTTGAATTGCGGCTTTTGTCCGCCGATTATCTGCATTTCCGACCGTATCGTGTGCTCTGAACGAAATAATCGAAACTTTTTGAAAAAAACAGTAGAAATCCCGATCGTTTTCTGCTAAAATAATACGGCAAAATACGGCGGAGCGTTCGCCGCAAGGAGGAAAACCAATGAGTGTCAAGAGTGTAAAGAAAGAAAAAGGTAATGCCACGATCGTGATCGAGGCGACCAAGGAACAGTTTGACAATGCGATCAACACGGCGTTCAAGAAGGCGAAAAAGAACATTTTCGTCCCCGGCTTCCGAAAGGGTCACGCCCCGCGGCAGGTCATCGAGGGTATGTACGGCAAATCCGTGTTTTATGAAGACGCCGTCAATGAGATCTTCCCGGAGCTCTACGGCGACGCCGTAAAGTCGAAGAAGCTCAAAGTCGTCGGCAGCCCGTCGCTCAGCGATATGGACGTTGCGGAGGACGGCACGCTGGTGCTGACTGTCGTGACTGCGCTGTATCCCACGGTGAAGCTGGGCGAGTACAAGGGTCTGGAAGTGCCGAAGACGCCCGTCACGGTCACCGAGGCGGAGATCGATGCGGAGGTCGACCGCATGGCGCAGAACGCGTCGCGGATCGTCACCGTTGAGCGCGAGGCGCAGATGGGCGACAGCGTCGTGTTCGATTTCGAGGGCTTTGTGGACGGCAAGCCGTTTGAGGGCGGCAAGGCGGAGAACTATACGCTCAAGCTCGGCTCGGGGCAGTTTATCCCCGGCTTTGAAGAGGCGCTCGTCGGCGCAAAGGCGGGCGAGGACCGCGACGTCAACGTGACGTTCCCCGAGCAGTACGACAAGAAGCTTGCCGGCAAGGACGCAACGTTCAAGTGCAGGATCCACGAGGTCAAGGAGACCATCGTGCCCGAGAAGGACGATGAATTCGTCAAGGACGTTTCCGAGTTCGACACCATGGCGGAGCTGCGCAAGGACATCAAGGCGCGCTTCAAGAAAGAGCGCGAGCAGCAGGCGCAGACGCAGTTCGAAAACGACGCCGTCGAGGCGGCTGCCGAGCAGATGAAGTGCGACATCCCCGCCTGCATGATCGACGAACAGGTCGACCGTCATATGGAGCAGTTTGCTTATCAGCTCCAGATGAACGGCATGAAGTTCGAGGACTACATGAAAATGACCGGCGGCAATATGGAGGCACTGCGCGCCAACATGCGTCCGATGGCGGAAAAGACCGTCAAGTCCAACATCCTTTTAAGCGAGATCGTCACGATCGAGAAGATCGAGATCACGGCTGAGGAGATCGAGGAAGAGTACGGTAAGCTTGCCGAACAGTACGGCATGGAGGTCGACCGCGTGAAGGCGGCGATCGACGAGGCTGCCGTCCGCAGCGATCTGGAGGCGAGAAAAGCGGTCAAGATCATCGCGGACAGCGCCAAGGCAGTTGCGCCGAAGAAGACGGCGGAGAAGAAGCCCGCCGCCAAGAAGCCGGAGGAAAAGCCCGCTGCCGCGAAGAAGCCTGCTGCCAAGAAGTCCGAGGCGAAGCCCGCCGCGGAAAAGAAGCCTGCGGCAAAGAAGCCGGCTGCGAAGAAGACGGAGGAAAAGCCCGCTGCGGAGAAGAAGCCCGCCGCGAAAAAGCCTGCCGCCAAGAAGCCTGCGGCGAAGAAACCGGCAGCCAAGAAGAATGAGGAATAAACCGTTTATCGAACGGTTACACTGTTTTGTCACAAAAGATAGCATGAGCGCATCATGCTATCTTTTGGACTACGTGAAGTAAGGAGGCAAACATATGAGTTTGGTCCCGTATGTTGTCGAGCAGACCAGCCGCGGCGAGCGGTCGTATGATATTTTTTCCCGTCTGCTCAACGATCGAATCGTCATCCTGTCCGAGGAGGTCACCGACACCACGGCAAGTCTGATCGTGGCGCAGCTTCTGTACCTGGAGGCGCAGGACCCCGACAAGGACATCCAGTTCTACATCAACAGCCCCGGCGGCAGCGTGACGGCTGGCATGGCGATCTATGACACCATGCAGTATATCAAGTGCGACGTTGCCACCATCTGTATCGGCATGGCGGCGTCGATGGGCGCGTTTCTGCTGTCCTCCGGCGCAAAGGGCAAGCGCATGGCGCTGCCGAACGCCGAGGTCATGATCCATCAGCCGTCCGCCGGCACGCAGGGCAAGGTGACGGACATGGAGATCGACGTGGAGCATTTTCTGAAGATCAAGGAACGCCTGAACCACATCCTTGCGGCAAACACCGGCAAGACGCCAGAGCAGATCAAGACGGATTCCGAGCGCGATCACTGGCTGTCCAGCGAAGAGGCGAAGGAATACGGTCTGATCGACAAGGTGATCGAAAAGCGTTAAGTGAGGAGAACTTATGGCCAGAGATACCGTACGCTGCAGCTTCTGCGGTAAGCGGAAGGAGCAGGTGGAGCGGCTGATCGCCGGTCCCGGCGTGTACATCTGCAACGAATGCATCGATCTGTGCAACGGCATTCTGCGCGACGAGATGGAAGTGCCGACCGCGCCGTCGTTTTCACTGCCCGACCGCATCCCGACGCCGCAGGAGATCAAGACGTACATGGACCGCTATATCATCGGGCAGGAGCACGCCAAGATGACGCTGTCCGTGGCGGTCTACAACCATTATAAACGCATCGGCTTCGCGCAGGACAGCGACGTCGAGCTGCAGAAGAGCAACATCCTGCTGATCGGACCGACCGGCTCCGGTAAGACGCTCTTTGCGCAGACGCTGGCGAAGATCCTGAACGTGCCGTTTGCCATTACCGACGCCACCCCGCTGACCGAAGCCGGCATCGTCGGAGAGGATGTTGAAAACATCCTGCTGCGGCTTCTGCAGGCGGCGGATTTTGACGTGGACCGCGCCCAGCGCGGCATCATCTACATCGACGAGATCGACAAGATCGCGCGCAAGAGCGAGAATACCTCCATCACGCGCGACGTCAGCGGCGAGGGCGTGCAGCAGGCGCTGCTGAAGCTGCTGGAGGGCACGATCGCCAACGTGCCGCCGCAGGGCGGGCGGAAGCATCCGCAGCAGCAGTTTATCCAGGTCGACACGACCAACATCCTGTTCATCTGCGGCGGCGCCTTTGACGGTCTGGACAAGATCATCGAAAAGCGCACCGACCGCAGCGCCATCGGCTTCGACGCGCCGATGAAAAGCCAGTCCGATCGCGACGTCGGGCAGCTCTTCGAGCAGGTGCAGCCGCACGACCTGCTGAAGTTTGGCATCATTCCCGAGCTGGTCGGCAGACTGCCGGTGCTGTCGTCGCTGTCGTCTCTGTCGGAGGACGATCTCATCCGCATCCTGACCGAGCCGAAGAATGCGCTGACGAAGCAGTACCGCAAGCTGCTGGAGTACGACGGCGTCAAGCTGACGTTTGACGACGACGCGCTGGTGCTTGTCGCGAAAAAAGCGCTGGAACGCAAGATCGGCGCGCGCGGTCTGCGCGCCATCATGGCGGAGACCATGATGGAGATCATGTATCAGATCCCGTCCGATCCGGATATCCAGGCGATCCGCGTCACGCGCGGCTGCGTCGAGGGGACGGAAAAGCCGCAGCTCACCCGCGATGCGGCGCATCCGCGTCTTCCGCTGCGAACCGGCAGCACAGCCTAGCATCAAAAGGGGGCGACGCCCCCTTTTCTGATCCTCGAAAGGAGGAATAAACATGAATGAAACACTGATCTCGCGCACACTGCCCGTGCTGGCGCTGCGCGGTATGTGCGTCTTCCCGATGATGACGACGCACTTCGACGTGGAGCGCCCGAAGTCGGTCAAGGCGATCGACGAGGCGATGCACGGCGACCAGCAGATTTTGCTGATCGCGCAGCGCGACGTGCAGAAGAACGATCCCGGCTTTTCCGGTCTGTGCGCCATGGGCACGGTCGCCACGATCAAGCAGGTCCTGAAGCTGCCCGGCGACGTCGTGCGCGTGCTGGTCGAGGGCAATTACCGCGCGGTCGTCGCCTCCGCGGCGCAGACCGCGCCGTATCTCCGTGCGCTTGTGGACGAGGTCGCGGAGCGTTCGTATAACCCGTCTCTGCCGAAGGTGGAGGCGCTGGTGCGCGAGGCGCTTGAGCTGTTTTCCGATTTCATCGACCTTGCGCCGCACGGACTGCAGGAAATGCTGTCGCAGGCGCTCGGCTCGACCGATCCCGCCTATGTTTCGGACTTCATCGCGCAGCACGCTTCTTTCCATTATATGGAAAAGCAAAAGGCGCTGGAACAGCTCCACCCGGTCAAGCGGCTGGAAATGGTCATCCACATGCTGGCGAAGGAGCTGGACGTACTGCAGCTGCAATCAGAATTGCAGGAGAAGGTACAGGAGAACGTCAATCGCGGTCAGCGCGACTACTACCTGCGTGAGCAGTTGCACGTGATCCACGAGCAGCTCGGCGACGAGGACGAAGAGGACGAGCCGGAGCAGTATCGCCTGCGGATCGCCGCGCTCGGTCTTCCGCAGGAGACGGAGGAGAAGCTGCTCAAAGAGGTTTCCCGCATGGCGAAGCAGCCTGCCGGTTCCTCCGAGGCGTCGCTGCTGCGCAACTATCTGGACACCTGCCTTGATCTTCCGTGGAACGAGACGACGAAAGAGCGGCTCGACCTGCGCGCCGCGCGGCGCATCCTCGACGAGGATCACTACGGGCTGGAGCAGGTCAAAACGCGCATCATGGAGATGCTGGCGGTCAAGAAGCTTGCGCCCGATATGCCGGGACCGATCCTCTGCCTTGTCGGACCTCCGGGCGTCGGCAAGACGTCGGTCGCCATCTCCATCGCGCGCTGCCTCAACCGCAATCTCGCGCGCATCTCCCTCGGCGGCGTGCACGACGAAGCGGACATCCGCGGACATCGCAAGACGTACATCGGCGCGATGCCCGGGCGGATCATCAGCGGCGTGCTGCAGGCAAAGACGCGCAATCCGCTGCTGCTTCTCGATGAGATCGACAAGATGGGCAGCGACTACCGCGGCGATCCCTCGGCGGCGCTGCTGGAGGTGCTGGACAGCGAGCAGAATACCGCCTTCCGCGATCATTATCTGGAAGTGCCGTTCGACCTCAGCGACTGCATGTTCATCACCACCGCCAACACGACCGAGACGATCCCGCGCGCGCTGCTCGACCGTATGGAGGTCATCGAGCTCGGCTCGTACACGGACGAGGAAAAGCTGCGCATCGCCAAGGGACATCTGCTGCCGAAGCAGATGAAAAAGCACGGCATCACGCGCGGACGCCTGCGTCTGACGGACGGCGCCATCCGCGAGATCATCACCTGCTACACGCGCGAATCCGGTGTGCGGAATCTGGAGCGCGAGCTCGCGAGGGTTTGCCGCAAGACGGCGGTGGAGCTTGTTGCGCCCGACGCGCCCGGGAAGGTCACCGTCACCGGCAGCAATCTGGAAACGTATCTCGGCATCCGCAAGTATCTGCCGGACAAGATGCCCGAGCGCGATCCCGTGGGACTTGTGACGGGACTTGCGTGGACGTCGGTCGGCGGCGAGACGCTGGAGGTCGAGGTCAACGTGGTCGACGGCACCGGTAAGCTGGAGCTGACAGGCAACCTCGGCGACGTGATGAAGGAGAGCGCGGGCTGCGCGCTCAGCTACATCCGCTCGCGGACGGCGCAGTACGGCATTGATCCCGAGTTTTACAAGAAGAAGGACATCCACGTCCACTTCCCGGAGGGCGCGATCCCGAAGGACGGCCCGTCCGCAGGCATCACGATCTGCACGGCGATGGTCTCCGCGCTGACGGGCGCGACCGTGCGGCGCGATATCGCCATGACGGGCGAGATCTCGATCCGCGGCAGAGTGCTGCCCATCGGCGGTCTGAAAGAAAAGACGATGGCGGCGCTGCGGCACGGGATCAAGATGGTCGTCATCCCGCAGGACAATGCCAAGGATCTGGAGGAGATCGACCAGAACGTCCGCAAGGCGCTGAACTTCATCACGGTCAGCCACGCGGACAGCGTGATCGAGGCGGCGCTGGACTTCACCGACGTGCCGCAGCTGCCGAAGGCGCTTGACCTGACGCAAAGCGACGCGATCCCCGCCCCGCGCGGCAAGCGCAAGGCGGGCATCCGCCAGTAGGTGACGGTATGAATCTGCAAAAGACGGAATTCGTGCTGTCGGCGGCGTCGGTCGTCGCCTGCCCGCACGACGGGCTGCCGCAGATCGTGTTTGCAGGACGCAGCAACGTCGGCAAATCGTCGGTCATCAACCGGCTGCTGCAGCGCAGAAACATGGCGCGCGTCGGCGCGCAGCCGGGTAAGACGGTGCAGCTGAACTTCTTCAAGATCGACCAGACGCTTTATTTCGTCGATATCCCCGGCTACGGCTACGCCAAGGTCTCCGCGGCGGAGCGCGCGCGGTGGGGAAAGCTGATCGACGCATACTTGTCCGATCCCGCGCTGATGACGTTCGGCGTGCTGATCGTGGATGCGCGGCACAAGCCGACGCAAGACGACGTCACGATGGCGGATTGGTTTTTGCAGACGCGCAAGCCGTTCTGCGTTGTGGCAAACAAGCTGGACAAGCTGAAGCAGAGCGAGATCGCGCCGAATATGGCGCGCATCCGCGAAACGCTGAAGCTGCCGGAGGAGGTCACGGTGATCCCGTTCTCCGCGGAAAAGGGGACGGGCAGGGAAGAGCTGCTGTCGATCATCCTCCGCGCTGCGGGGGTGACGGCGTGAACGAGAACAAGCTCGCGTGTACGTGTCATAACGTCACCTACGCAAAGGTCCGTGAAGCCGTGGCAAACGGCGCAAGGACCGTGGACGATGTCGCCCGCATAACCGGCGCTGGCACCGCCTGCGGCAAGTGCAAGGAGTTTTTGGC
>JAFSXP010000078.1 GCA_017443965.1 Oscillospiraceae bacterium | reverse complement strand
CTCACCATTCAGAAGTATATCACCGGTACAACCAAGCCCATCGAGGGCGTCAAGTTCCTCATCACCGACAGCAGCGGCGCGATCCTCGTTCCGAACAACGGCGAGTATGTCACCGACCGCAACGGGCGCATCGTGCTGACCGGGCTGACGCCGGGGACGACGATCACGGCGAAGGAGCTGAAAACGGTTGATGGCTACGTCCTCGACACCACGCCTCAAAGTATCCTGATCAAGGGCGGCGAGGCGCAGACGATGACCTTCTACAACAGCCCCGAGGGCGGATTGGAGATCATCAAGGTGAGCGCCGCGGACAAGACCAGACGGCTCAGCGGCGTTACCTTCGAGATCCGCCGCATGGACGACGCGCTTGTGGATACGGTTACGACCAGCGATAACGGGCGCGTCTATGTCCCTCTGGACGCTGGCGACTATTACGCCGTGGAGATCGAGGGCATGACCGGCTTTAAGGTCGATCCCACGCCGCACTACTTCACCGTCAAGGATGGCGAAAACACCACGCTGACCGTCGCCAACACCCCGTACAGCGGCATCGAGATCCACAAGATCGACGCGAATACGGGTAAGGGAATCTACGGCGCCAAGTTCCTGCTCTATGACGCGGAAAAGCACCCGGTCGGCGAGTATGTCACGGATCAGAACGGTTACATCTACATTGACGATCTGACTCGCGACGGCAAATACTTCATTCGGGAATTGGAGTGCGAAGGCTATAACGTGGATACGCAGATCAAAACGGCCTTGGTGAAGGCCGGCGAGGTCATTCAGATCGAATGGAAGAATACGCCGATCACCGGACAGATACAGGTCTACAAGTACGCGGCGGAGTACAACCCCGTGACCTTCACGGCGGCGGGCTCTCCGCTTGCCGGCGCGGTCTTTGAGATCGTCGAGGTCCGCAGCGGCAAGGTCGTGGACTATATCACGACCGACGCGCGCGGCGTTGCCGCCTCCAAGCCGCTGCCGCTGCGCCGCTATCAGGTGAAGGAGGTAACGGCGCCCGCTTACTGGCAGATCGACCCAAGCGTGCATGATGTGACGCTTGAATACCCGAGCCAGATCATCAAGGTCTCGTCCTATGACAAGGCAGCACAGCTCGGCGTCAGCATCACCAAGCGCGGCAACGCAAAGGTGCAGGCAGGCGAGCAGATGCGCTACACGATCACAGTGGCGAATGCCTCGAACGTGCCGCTGGAAAACTTCTTCTGGCATGATCGCATCCCGAGCGATGTGGCGACGGCCATGACGCTCACGACCGGCACCTACAGCGCGCGGCTCACGTATCGCATCCTCTACAAGACCTCGGGCAACAGCTCGTATCAGGTGCTCGCGTCGAACCTCGTGACGACCAACAACTACTCGTTCTCGCTGGGTGCGATCCCGACGCAGGCAGGGGAGCGCGTGACCGACGTGTACTTTGACTTCGGAAAGGTGCCTGTCGGGTTCCAGAGCGCCGCGTCCCCGACGCTCACCGTCTGCGTGGACGGCAACGCCGCAAACAACTACACGATGATCAATCGCGTGGAAACAGGCGGCAAGTACGGCGGGACGTG
>JAFSXP010000077.1 GCA_017443965.1 Oscillospiraceae bacterium | reverse complement strand
GCAGCACGCCGTTCACCGATCCCATCACCATCACGCGCATCCCTGCGGAAAACGAGGTCAACCTCAACTCCGCGCTGCTTGCCGACCATGTCGTCAAGGGCACGGCGGACAGCATCGCGTGGAACATCCGCTGCCTGAACGACGGCGAAAGCAACCTGACCTACGCCGGCGTGTTCGGCGAGATCGGCACGGGCGCGGAGGTCGATCTGACCTTTGCCAACAACGCCACCAACAGCGGCTCCAGCAGCAACATCTATTCGCAGGGCAACGTCGGACTCATCTGCGGTACGATGGCGGCGAACTCCACGCTGGAGCTCGATCTGAGCGGCACCTATACCACCTACAGCGTCACCAGCGACAGCGGCGCGGCAGGCGGTCTTGTCGGCGTGATGCACAGCGGCTCGCGCCTGGTGCTCAATACGACCTATACCGATGTCGTGACCGTCACGGCGAGCGGCAACGCCTACGTGCCGCTCGAGACCGCAAGCGAGTCGGAGCCGCTCGGCGGCGCCGCGGCCGAAGCCGCGCAGCAGGAAGCTGCGCCCGCGCCCGCCACCGAGGCTCCCGTAACCGAGGCTCCCGTAACCGAGACGCCCGCTGCGGAGACGCCTGTCACCGAAACTCCCGCGGCAGAAACCCCTGCGGCGGAAACGCCCGAAACCGAAACCCCTGCAGCGGAAACCCCTGCGACGGAAACGCCCGCAACCGAAACCCCTGCGACGGAAACTCCCGCGGCGGAAACGCCCGCTGCCGAAACACCGGCAGCGGAAGCGTCTGCGTCCGAACCTGCGCCCGCCGCCGAACCGGCATCACAGCCGGCGCCGGCGTCCGAGCCCGCACCGGCGGCGGAAGCAGCGCCTGTCGGCGAGTCCGCGACCGTCTTTGCGCGCGGAACGAAAACGGCAAAGAGAACGCATACGGTCGAGCGGACGCCGGAGAACACTGCGGCAGACAGCGCCTTCCGCGGCGACACCGCAAAGACTCCCGCCGCCGAAACGCCTGCGGCGGAAACGCCCGCAACGGAAACCCCCGCGGCGGAAACGCCTGCGACCGAAGCTCCCGCCGCAGAAGCGCCTGCGGCTGAAACCCCCGCGACCGAAACTCCCGCGGCGGAAACGCCTGCGACCGAAACTCCCGCCGCAGAAGCGCCTGCGGCTGAAACCCCCGCGACGGAATCCCCCGCCGCGGAGACGCCCGCTGCCGAAACGCCCGAAAAGGCTGCGGCAGAGGAAAAGCCCGCCATCGAGCTTGAGAATGAGAAGAAAGAGGAGAAGCTCCTCGCCACCTCGCTCGGCACCTATCCCGAGATCGACGCCGCCACGCTGAAGAGCGGCTACGCCGGCGGCATCGTCGGCTGGGCGGAGGATGCGGAGATCGAGTTGGATACCGGCGTCACCGTCACCGTGTCCGGCACGGTCATCGGCAAGACCGCCGCGGGCGGCGTCTACGGCTACTACCACGCCACGGAAGATCACGACTTCGCGCTGGACGACTACACGATCACCGCGACGCTCGGCAACAGCGCCTTCACGAACGCCAGACTGGGCGGTGTGTTCGGTATGCTCGTCAGCGCCGCCGACGTGACGATCACCGACGCGTCGTTCCAGCCGTCGTCCGCCACGCGCGATACCTACAATATCGAGCCGTCGTTCGTCAAGGGCAACTGCGGCGGCGGTCTGATCGGCTACTACGACGCCGACACGCTCGGACGCACGCTGCTGCTTCAGAATCTGAAGACGCACCTCGCGGCGGCGGGCACCGTTTCCATGCGCGCCGGTCTGATCGGCAGGATCTCCGACCATCCGGCGTATGTGGAATGCCGCAACGTCGGCGCGCAGGGCAGCTTCCACGGCGGCCTTGTGGGCAACATGGGCAGCGGCGGCAGCTTCCTCAACGTCTGCGAATACGTCGGTCTGCAGGGCAGCGCCGACGGCGGCATCGTCTCCTACATGAACCAGGGCGTGCTGCGTCTGCAGGGCATCACGCATCTGCATGACACCACGAACTTCAGCGGCGCGCTGACGACCAACTACGGACAGCTCGTCCGTCAGCGCGGCGACGGTCTTGTCTACGCGGTCGGCACCGGCAGCGACGCGAGCGTCAACAACGCCGCGGGCACCGGCTGGAAATTCTATCGCGCCGGCGCGACGCGCAAAGACGACATCTACGACTGGGGCGAAGTCCTGCGGCTGACGTCCGGCGTCATCACCGAGGATCTCTCGGCGCACACCGTCGAGGTCGGCGCCGCCGTCACCTCGATGGGCACGGCGACGGACTTTGCCAAGACCGCGCTCAACATCCAACTCAACGTCAGCTCCGTGGCGGCAAGCGGCGCGCTTCGCTTTGCCGCGGGCAGCAACAGCACGACGCTGCTGTCGGGCGCGCTTTCGCTGACGAACGACATCAGCCTCAGCGGCACCGGTCTGACGGGCTTTACCCGTGACGACGGCACCGGCGCATCGTACACCGGCGCGTTCAGCGGCAACGATCACACGATCACGCTCGCCATCGGCGAGATCTACGGACTTGAGCGCGGCGGCGGCGCCGCGTCGGAGTCGGCGATCGACCGCGGCGCGGGCAGGATCTACATGCACAAATACAGCGGTCTGTTCTCGATGGTCTCCGAGGCGAGCTTCAGCGACCTGACCGTGGACGGCACCGTCAACACCGCGGAGGTCACCTCGGACGCCCTCCGCTGGAACATCGGCGGCATCGCCGCCACCAGCACCGGCAATCTGACGCTGGACAACTGCAGCGTCGGCGCGACGTTCACCGACCTCAACACCAGCACGAAGGCATATGTCCACATCGGCGGCGCGATCGGCGTCGTGAATAATGTGTCCGACACGAAGACTGTCACGATCTCGGACGGCACCTACGCCGCCAATATCATCGACAAGCGGACGGCGCAGAACACCGGCTCCGACGCGGGCGGCGTGATCGGCTACGTCACCTGTGCGGACGACGCCGCTTCGTGCGGACAGATCAACTTCAATATCTCCGACGTGACGCTCGGCGGCAGCTTCACGAACACCGCCGCCTCCGACAAGACCTTCGTGCAGTACGGCGGTCTGATCGGCAGCATCCGTCCCAACACGTCCAACACCGTCAAGCGGCAGATCACGCTGCAGGACGTCACGGTCGCCGACCTCCGTATCACCATGGGCAACAACGAGGGCTCGGGCGGTCTGCTGGGCTATATCTGGTACGGCACGGACGTCGTTATCGGCACCGCCGGCAACACCGACGGTCTGACGCTCGGCGACAGCAGCGACGATTCCGCGTCGCCCGTCGTGAATTTCACGCCGAGCTCGGGCAATCCCATGGTGGGCGGTCTGGTCTTCGGCGCGTCCGGTCACTGGATCATCAACCATCTCGACGCGCAGAACGTCACCTTCAACACCACCGCCGCGAACGCCGACTTCGGCTTCACGGCGGCACGCGGCGTGCTTCCCGGTCTGTCCAGCAACCCGTCCGCGCTGTATCTGGAGATCGCCGGCGATATGCCGACCGACTATGATCTGTCCGGCGTCAAGGTGACGGGCAGCGGCTTCCGCTACTTTGACGAGATCGTCGCCTACACGGTGCCGGTCACCGTCTCGGGCACCACGGCGCTCACCGTCACGCCCAAGCCCATCACGGACAACGGCGCCGCGGTCGTGTCGATGCACACGACGGACAACGCCGACGTCGCTATGAGCGGCTCGGCGTGCAACACCTATCAGAACCAGACGGATTACGGCGTCGCCAACGAGTGCGTCAACGCGAACGCGCGGTACTACTACAACCTCGATCTGATCCGCGCCAAGGCGTCGCCGTCCGACGCGGAAAAGCTGCTGCTGTGGAGCCTGTACCGCTACGGTCACTCGACGATCCGCAGCTATTTCACCGACTACTACGGCAGCAACGTCTCCGGCACGTTCGACATGACGGGCGTCACCTACTATCCCGTCTCGGCGACCGGCGTGAAGATCCGCAATTCCACGGTGAAGTTCTACAACGAGGGCTTCGAGCAGGGCGAACAGCTCACCGGCGGCGACGGGATTGCGCGCAGCTCGCGCGCGGCGACGCAGCACGACCTGTTCCACTGCGGCATCCTCTATGACGCGAACAACATCACGGTCAGCAACCTGACGCTGCAGGGCACGGTCGGTGCGAAAGCCGACGGCTCCGGCTTTTTGGTGCGCGGCAGACTGCACGACAGCGTCGGTAAGTACACCGACATCTCGAACGTCACGCTGGACGGCGCTCTGGTGCGCGTCGGCGATTCCACGCCCGCGGGCGTTCCGTCCGGCTACGCGCCGGTGCTGATCAACAAGGTCGGCAGCTCGGTCACGAACGAGCCGACGAACCTGACCGTCACGCAGGTGAAGACGACGAACTACTCTGCCGCGGCGACGGCGGGCTCCAGCCTGATCGGCGACGTCGAGGGCCTCGGCATCCAGCTGACGTTCACGGATATGCGGCTCGACGCCAGAACGGGCGCGCTCGCGAACGCCACGACCGACGCCGCGCTGACGACCGCCTACGGCACCACGCAGTCGATCTTCACGCGCGCGACGCTGCTCAACAGCTTCATCCACACCGACACCGCGTCCGACGGACGCTACAACTACAACCTTGCCGAGGACTGGTCCGGCGCCACGCCGGTGCACCACGTCGCCTACGGCAAGGAGATCAGCGGATCTTCAGAGTATTCCGGCATCACGCAGAACGAATACTTTGACCAGGTGGTCAACACCAACCCCGACTCGTCGTCCGGCGGCGCGTACGGCTTCAACACCGCGTCGTGGCTGCGCTACGTCTATACGGCGTACGACTCCGCGACGCACAAGCACGAGCTCCGTATCAACCAGAAGCTGTCCAGCTTCGAGGACGGCTGCGGCAAGTACGACGATCCGTACCAGATCACCGACGGCAGCCAGCTCGTCTCCGTTGCGCAGATCATCCGCGGCGACGCGGTCGACTCCAGCTTCAAGCTGGTGCTGCCCGATTCGCTGACGCCCAACACGGCGCACACCGCCTCCGGCGACGGCTCGCAGGCGAACGACAAGACGTTCACCTACAACTCCGGCACGGGCAACTTCGAAAGCGGCGGCGACAGCTATTCCTTCAACGCCGTCCGTGAGTATCTGGCAGGCGCGTACTATTCGATCGCGCAGGATATCACCATCCCCGATACGTCCTTCACCGGACTCGGCGCGGTGAACACCGCGTTCGCCAACTACTCCTGCCCGTACGCCTTCCGCGGCGTCATCCTGGGCAACACGCGTACGATCCGCAACGAATCGTCCGCGCCGCTGATCGCCAACTCCAACGGCGCGGTCGTGAAGGACCTGCGTCTGGTCGCGGCGAAGGCGTACACCTTCACGCAGAACAAGGCGAGCAACAACACGTCGCTGATCTTCAACTACTACGACTCCGCGATGCCGAGCTACTACGGTCCCGTCATCGGCAAGGTCATGGGCGGCGACACGTTCATCGACAACGTCAACGTCTCGTTCGATATATCCGGCTCCATCAGCGGCACCGGCACCGCCGCGCGGCTCGTCCCGATCGGCGGCTACATCGGCGTCGTGGTCAACGGCGGCGTCATCTTCCGCAATATGCCTGCCGGTGCGGGCGAGGGCACGGAAGACGTCTGCAGCTATGTAAGCGACAGCGGCTACCTCTACGCCAACCCGGTCATCGGCAGGGTGCTGATGGGCTACGCCTTCTCCGAGGGCTGCACCGTCGACAACGGCACGAAGAACTACCAGATCCCGCAGCTCAACCCCTCCTCCGCCTCGAAGCTGACGCTTGCCTCCGGCAATAACGTCAACGTGCCCGACGGTCAGGCGCTGTGGGTGCTGGGCGCTGCGATCAACAGCGGCGCCGCCGCGGCGTCCAATGCGACGGCGGCATATAACACCATCAGCGACAGCAGCCAGATCTGGTCTGCGTACCGCAATTACACGGCGGCGCGCATGGGTACCGTCACCGCGGGCGTCGCGTCGTATAACGACAGCAACTACGGCAACGCCGCCGACGGCAAGCTGCCGTATCTGCTGCGGCAGTATACCTCCGGCGACGT
>JAFSXP010000076.1 GCA_017443965.1 Oscillospiraceae bacterium | reverse complement strand
CCTCGCCTATTTCTATGCGATGCAGTCTTCCTACCAGGGACAGCTCGACGGCATCCGTGCCGGTGCGATCGCGCAGTACAAGGCGCTGCCCGAGGAAGAGCGTACCACCGCAAACAAGATCGCCATCGCCCGCAGCGCGTATTCCACCGCCGTCAGCCTGGAAAGCGGCTGCGACGCGCAGATCGCCGAGCTGTCGGACAGGCTCCGCGGCGCGCTGAAGCGCGAGGGCATGAGTCCCGCGATCGCCGATCAGATCGTCAGTTATTACGTGAGCGCCAAGAACGCCCAAAAAGCAGCGTACTTGAGTCAATACAAAAAATATTTATCATAAACCAGGAGGCAGAAATCATGAAGAAGAGAGTTTTGAGCACCGTACTTGCAATTATGCTGGTGGTGTCCCTGCTCGCAGGCGCTGTCTGTGCCGCTGCACTTTACAGCGACACCGAAGGTCACTGGGGCGAAGCCGCCATCAACCGCTGGACCGAAGCCGGCATCGTCGGCGGCTACGGCGACGGGACCTTCCATCCCGACGACCTGCTGACCCGTGCTGAGGCAGCCGTGATCTTCAGCAACCTGCTGAAGATGACGAAGAAGGCCGACACCTCCAAGTTCACGGACATGAACCCCGCGTACTGGTATGTCGATCCCATTGCGAAGTGCGTCAGCTACGGCATCCTGCAGGGTACCTCCGCGACCACGATGGAACCCTATTCCTACCTGACCCGTGCGCAGATGATCGTCATGACCTGCCGCGCGCTGGGTATCGAGGATCAGGCCACTGTTGAAAAGGCGTACGAAGACATCGGCAAGGTCCCCAGCTGGGCGGAGGGCTCCGTCAACGCGATGTCCAACAGAGGCTATCTGGACAGCAACGGCAACCAGCTGAAAGTTGAGGATTACATCCTCCGTGCCGCTGTGATGCAGCTGCTTGCCAACTCCATCGGTGCGTATGCCGATAAGCCGAACTCCACCGTCGCCGCCGCTGAAAAGGGCGTGACGCTGGTCGTCGCCGACGGCGTGACCGTCACCGGCAAGGGCGAACAGCTGACGGTTGCCGTTCCCGAACCCACCGATCCGAACGCGAAGCAGCCCGTCGTGACTGCCAGCGGTCTGACCACCGACGACGTCGTCGTCACCACGGGTACCGAGGTGCGTCTGACGAATGGCACGAAAGCCGGCAAGGCTCATCTGCTGACTACCGCGAACGGTTCGACCGTGACTACTGAGGCCGGCAGCACCGTGCAGGACGTCGTGATGGACGCCGATAACGCCACCGTGCAGGGCACCGGCACGGTCGGCAAGGCCGAGGTCAACGGTAAGAACGATACGGTCAACACCAAGAACACCACTGTTACGACCTCTCCCTCCGCCACCGGCACGAAGGTCAACGACACACCGGTCGACCCCAACAAGACCGTCAACTCCGACAACCCCACCGGTGAGACGACGACCGGCGGCAGCACCGGTCCGAGCACGCAGACCAAGAAGTATCATCTGACTGTGACTCTGACCGCTGACGACGACGCGACCCTGACCGTCACCGGCACGAAGGATACCACGCTGAAGCAGAACGCCGTTCTGCAGGATATCTTCGATGCATTGGCTGACGGCGCTGCCGCTAACACGAACATCCACACGACGTTCGCCGGCCGCGGTGAAAGCGCTTACTTTGCGCAGATCCTGCAGGCGTATGCCGACGCGACTGCCGAGACTCCCGACACGACCAATTGGGACGCGTTCGTCAACGCTTCTACCGCTGACGACGCGACCAAGGAGGCGCTGACGATCGGCGCGTCCTATGAGACCGTCGGCGAGGGCACCTGGACGGTTGGCTACACCTCCGCCACGAACTTTGCCTACACTGCTACGATCACGATCGCCTACAACTGATCCGGCGAAACGTAATTCCACACAAAAGAGCCTGCA
This sequence comes from Oscillospiraceae bacterium, assembly GCA_017443965.1. GTDB lineage: Bacteria > Bacillota > Clostridia > Oscillospirales > Oscillospiraceae > RGIG3566. The sequence continues at coordinate 14,625 of JAFSXP010000076.1, read as the reverse complement.
TCACACGATGCAGGCTCTTCTTTTTATTGCGACGTCAAACCTCTGTTTGGTGCGCGTCATATGGATGGAAGGTGCAGAGGCCTTCAGCTTGATGGCGCAGGCGCCGTTCTTGCGGATGATCTGCGGCGCCTCCAGCTTGACCTGCGACGGCGCGGGCGTGACGATGCCGTAGCCGGTCTCGTTGACCTCCGCCATCGCCGCGGCGACCGCGTCGTACGTCTGCTTGACGCCGGCGAGCGACGACAGCAGCTCCAGCAGATCGCCGTCCGAACCGATGGGAAAGCCGGACTGCTCGGAGAGCGTTTTATAGAACAGCGCCTCGGGAAAGCGCAGCGTGCAGTCCACCCTGCCGCTGCCGAGATCGACGTCGTCCACGTCGCACGTCTGCAGTGCGTCCGTGCGCAGCAGCTCGCCGATCGAAGACGTTTCGCTGATCCTGCTGACCTTCTCGGCGCAATCGCGCATCGCCGTCAGAAGCGCCGATTTGATCGGATGCTCCCACGGCAGCGCCGCGACCCAGTCCGGCAGGAAAAAGCGCAGCTCCGTCACGGGGAACTCCGACAGGATGCCCGACAGGATGCGGCGGATCTCGGTCTCGTCCATGGCGCGGCAGTCCGTCGCGATCACGTTCGCGCCGTAGGTCTGCGCCAGCTCGTCGCGCATCGTTTGCGCCGCAGCCGCGTAGGGATCGGTCGAATTGAGCAGGACGACGAACGGCTTTCCCGTCGCGCGCATATCCTCGATGGCGCGGCGTTCGGCGTCCACGTAGTCCTCGCGCGGGATGTCGGTGATCGTGCCGTCCGTTGTGACGACCACGCCGACGGTGCAGTGATCCTCCATCACCTTTTTGGTGCCCAGCTCCGCCGCCTCCGTCATCGGGATCTCGTGGTCGAACCACGGCGTCGTCACCATGCGCGGCTGCCCGTCCTCCTCCGCGCCGACCGCGCCGGGGATCATATATCCGACGCTGTCGATGAGGCGCACGGAAAGGCGCGTGCCGTCGTCCGGTCGGATCTCGACCGCCTCCTCCGGCACGAATTTCGGCTCCGAGGTCATGATCGTCCTGCCGCTGCCGCACTGCGGCAGTTCGTCCCGTGCGCGCTCGGCGCGGTAGGCGTCTTCGATGTTCGGCAGCACCAGCGTCTCCATAAAGCGCTTGACGAAGGTCGACTTCCCAGTCCGCGTGGGACCTGTCACGCCAAGCAGGATCGCGCCGTCTGTCCGCCGCATCAGTTCTTCATAGATCGTTCTTGTTTCCACGCAGGTTCCTCCTTATGATATTGTCCTGTCCCATCCTATTCGGACAAACCGCGCAATATGCGAAATCACGGCGTTCGTCACAAGACGAACGCCGTGTTTTTTATACCGGGATCAGCAGCATCGCGGCGGTGGGCACGTCGTTGCCCTCAATGCCGTTTGCGCGGCGGATACGGTCGACCGTCGTGCGGTTCGCCTTGGCGATGTCCCAAAGCGTCTCCCCTGCCGCACAGCGTCTTGCCACGACGGCGCTGCGGCGCTTTTCCGCCGCGTCCGTCACTTCGACGCCGCGCAGAGCGGCGTGACGCTCCGTCGCGCTGCTGACCGTCTGCGCCGCGAGCGTGCAGCGCACCTCCGCGCCGTCCGCGGTCGCGGAAACGGACAGGTCGAGCACCGGCATCGCCTGTGCGTCGCACGACGCGTTTTCCGCCAGCGCGAACGGCTCCGCGCTGCGGATATGCATCGTCGCGCTCTGCGGCAGACCTGCGCTGTCATAGTACAGAACGCTTGCCGTGCACGGGATCGCCAACTCGGCGTCGCCGCCGCTGCGGCGCAGTTCCGGCTGGTCCGGCAGCGCCTGCGCGTCGATCACCTCGCGCACGTCGCCCGGGATCTGTTCACGCACCGAGCAGGTGCAGACGGCGCTGTCCAGCCGCCCCGGCAGGACGATCTCCTCGCGCTGCGGCGTCAGCTCGCCCTGCAGGCAGTAGGCGTCCTCACAGACGGGCACCGACGTGCGCCGCAGGACAAGGCACTGCGCCAGAACGTGCAGATCGAGCCCCAGCGCGCTGCCCGCCGCGCGGGTGACGCGGCTGACCTCGCACTCTGTCACGACGGGGATCACCTCCAGCGTCTCGTCGTCGTAGACTTCGCCGAGCTCGCAGTACTGTGAAAACGGGAACCGCGCGTCGTGCGAGGTCGGCTTGCCCGTCTCGTCCGTGTACAAAACATGCAGATGCGCCATGCCCTTGAACGCCGCCTTGTTGCCGGCGAGCCGCCGCTCGGTGATCTCCAGCTGCGGAGAGTAGGACAGGATCGTCTCGCCCAGTTTCGCGCCGGGCGGCAGCTCGATCTCCTCGGTGAGCCGGAACTGCTTCTCCCCCGCGTCGACCGCCAGCGTCAGCGGGTACTGCGCCATGCGCAGCTGCACCGTCTGCGGCACGTCCTGCGGCTGATAGAACGTCACGGCGGCAGGCTCGTACGCCTCGACCGTGCAGCCGATGTTCACGCGCGTGACAAGCCTGCGCGGCGAGGCGATGCGCGTATCGACCGAGCGCACCCACGGCCGCGCCTCAAGTACCGCGCCGTCCGACGCCTCCGGCGCGTCCACCCTGAGCGTGAACGGCAGATACGCCTCCATGTGCCACAGCTCGCCGCCTTCCTGCGCCGCGTACAGGACGTCCGCGTGCACGGCGCCGGTGACGGTGATCGCCGTGCCGGTCTGCTCCTTGCCGCGCATCGTCACGACGGCGCTGCCGGTCAGCACCCTGTCGGCGTCCGGATAGCTGTCCGGCAGCGCGAGCTCCGTCTCCTCCTCGTGAAACTGCGTCTTAGAAAGCAAGCGGCGCAGATACTGCGTGGTCATCTCTTGAAATTCCAATTCCACACGCCTCACTCCTTGTAGGTTCTGTCCTATCTATATGCGCGTATGGACAAGGATATACCGCCGCTCAGCGCGCGCCGAGCAGCATAATGACGCCGCCCGCGATCAGCGCGGCAGCCAGCAGGACGCTGACGAACGCGCTGGAAAGCAGCAGCGCCAGCGCCATGCCCGCACCGGCGGCGATCAGCGCCAGCGCAGTGCTTTGCTTCGTGGTCCGACACATAAAAACGCCCCCTGCGTTCAGTATACGCAGGAGGCGTTTTCGATGTGCCTTATTCCCATTCGTGCAGGCTTTTCGCCTGTCGGTACAGACGGCAGTAGCTATCGTAGCGCGTCGGTTCGAGCTTGCCGGCATCCAGCGCCGCACGGACGGCGCAGTCCGGCTCGGCGATATGCGCGCAGTCGGGAAAGCGGCATTTGCCGAGATACGGCGCGAAGTCCGGAAACGACGCCAGCAGATCGTCCTGCACCACCAGATCCATGCGGTCGGTGTCGAACGCGGAAAAGCCGGGCGTGTCGGCGATCTGCGTGCCGTCCGGCAGACGGTAGATCTCGATATGGCGCGTGGTGTGCCGTCCGCGTCCGAGCTTCTGCGAGACCTCGCCCGTCGGCAGGCAGAGCTGTGCGTCGAGGCGGTTGAGCACGCTGCTCTTGCCCACGCCGGAGTTGCCGGTGAAGACGGCGATTTTCCCAGCGACCGCGCTGCGCAGCGCGTCGATCCCCTCGCCGGTGACGGAGCTTGTGCAGAGCACGGGGATCCCCGCGCGCTTATAGATGGCGGCAAGCTCGCTGTGCGGCGCAAGATCGGACTTGTTGACCGCCACCAGCGTCTCGGCGCCGCGGCTGCCCGCGATGGCGAGGATGCGGTCGATCAGGTAAGGCTCCGTGACGGGGATCACGTCCGACGCGAACACCACCAGCAGATCGACGTTCGCCACCGCCGGACGCAGGAAGCTGTTTTTGCGCGGCAGGATCGCGGTGATCGTGTCACGCTCCACCTGCGCCATATCGCCCACCAGCGGCGTCAGACCGTCCTTGCGGAACTTGCCGCGGGCGCGGCAGGTCAAGGTCCCTTCTGGCGTTTCGACGTCGTAAAAGCCGCTGATCGCCTTGATGATCCTGCCCGTCATGGCGTAAACGTGACCGTCTTGCTGAGCGTCAGCAGTCCGTCGACGTACACGTCCACGATGTGCCGTCCCGTCGATTCCACGGCGATCTGGATCGGGCTTTCGCTGCGTGAAACGGTGAACGGCGCGGTGTAGTTGTCGCCGTCCAGCTTGACGACGATCGTCGCCGTGCCCTCGCCGGACGGGATCGCCAGCTCCAGTACCTTGGTGACAGGCTCGATCTTCTCGGTCACGGTGACCTGCGCGGTGCCGGAATTGACGGAGACGCTACTGTCTTCCAGCGTGTTGGTGATGCGGCAGTAGTAACTCCTGCTGCCGACGGTATCGGTCGGCACCGTCAGCACCGCGCCCGTCCCGACCGGCTGCGCGTCGGCGCCTACGACGAACCACTCGTAGTTGAGCGTGCCGCCGTCCGTCACGGTCGCGGAGGCGGAAAGCGCCGCCGTCGTGCCCTGCTCGACCGTCAGCGCGGCGGGCTGCATGGTGATCGTCGGCAGCTGCGCGGTGATCAGTTCGCCCTCGGAGACCTGCAGGTTGATGACCGTCTCCTCCTTGACCTCGGTGCCCTGCGGCAGGCTCTGGAACGTGACGGTGTCCTTCGGCAGATCGCTTGCGACGTACTTGATCGTGCCGCGGGAAAGCCCGACGCGGTCGATCTCCTTGAGTGCATCCTCAACGTCGCGTCCGACCAGTTCCGGCACGGAGATAAGCTCCTGCGCCGCGCCGAGGCTGACCACCAGCTCGACAGAGTCGCCGCTTGCCAGCGGCGCGCCGTAGGAGGGCGTCGTGCGGATGACGTAGTCCTCCACATAGATGTCGCTGTCCTCATACGAGACCGTGACAAGCAGGTCCGCGGAGAAGTTTTCCAAAATATTCTGCGCCTCGCGGACGTTGTAGTTGATGAGATTCGGCATGGTCATGGTCTCTGCGCCGAGCGACGCCGTGACCGTGACGGTGCTGCCCCGCTTGACCGTCTTGCCGCCCTTCGGGTCCTGGCTGACGACGCAGCCGTAGGGCGTGTCGCTGTACACCCATTCGCCGATCTCAATGACGAAATCGCCCTCGTACTTCTCCTGCAGCGATTCCGCCGGTTCGCCGAGCAGCTCCGGCACCTTGATATCCTCGCCGGGCTGCAGCGAATCGCCGAGCATGCCAATCAGCAGCGCGGCAAGTCCGACCACGGCGGCAACGATCGCCAGGATGCCGAGGATCATCGGCAGCTTCGACTTCTTCTTTTTCTCCTGCACGGGCTCCGCCTTCTTCGGCTTCGGCTGCGGCTCCGGCTGCGCACTTTCGCGCGTCTGCGCCGTGCCGAACGTCATGGCAGGATTCTTGCGGAACGCGTCGAGATCGGCGAGCATTTCCGACGCGGTGGCGTAGCGCTTTGAAAGATCCGCCTCCATCGCGTGCATGGTGATCTGCTCCAGCCCCTCGGGGATGGACGGCTCGATCTCGCGCGGCATGGTCGGCTTGGCGTTGATGTGCTGGATCGCCACGGAGACCGGCGTATCGCCGTCGTAGGGCGGCCGTCCGGTCAGCATTTCGTACATCACGACGCCGAGCGAATACAGATCGCTGCGGCAGTCGATGCTGCCGCCCTTCGCCTGCTCGGGCGAGATATAGTGCACCGAGCCGAGCGCTTCGCGCGTCAGCGTGCTCTGCGCCGAGGTCACGCGGGCGATGCCGAAATCCGCGACCTTGACGCTGCCATCCTTGAGCAGCATGATGTTGTGCGGCTTGATGTCGCGGTGGATGATCCCGCGGCTGTGCGCATGCTCCAGCGCCTTGCCGATCTGCGTGCCGAAATGCAGCGCCTCGCGCCAGTTGAGCTTCCCCTTCTGTTCGAGGTACTGCTTGAGCGTGATCCCGTCGATCAGCTCCATGACGATATAATCGCAGTCGTCCGTGTGAGACACGTCGTAGACGCTGACGATGTTCGGATGCGACAGCATGGCGACCGCCTGCGATTCGGCATGGAACCGGCGGCGGAACTCCGCGTCCTTCGACAGCTCTTCCTTCAGGATTTTGACCGCGACATAGCGGTTCAGGCGGTGGCACTTCGCCTTATAGACGTACGCCATCCCGCCGGAGCCGATCTCCTCGAGGAGCTCGTAGCGATCCTCGAGCATTTTTCCTATGTATTGATCCATAGCATCTCAACCTCTCAAACGCAGATCAGGATCGCGGTCACGTTGTCCGGCGCGCCGCGCGTCTTTGCGATCTCCAGAAGGCGGCTGCAGCAGTCGTCCCGGTTTTCCCCGTGGACGACCTCATAGAGAAGTTCCTGATCCGTCACCACGTTGTATAGCCCGTCCGAGCAGAGCAGCAGGCATTCGCCCTTTTGCAGTTCTACGTGGAATACGTCGCCTGCGGCGTCGAATTCCGTGCCGATCGCGCGGGTGATGATATTTTTCAGCGGATGGCGTCTTGCCTCCTCCGCGGTCAGCTCGCCCTGTTCGACCATCTGCTGCACCAGCGAATGATCGGTCGTGATGCAGCGCACGCCGCTTTCGCCGAAGTGATAGGCGCGGCTGTCGCCGATGTTGAGGATCGACGCGCGGTCGCCGCGGACGATCGCTGCGACCAGCGTGGTGCCCATGCCGTCGTAATCCTCGACGCCCTGCGCCTGCTCATAGACCGCGCTGTTCGCCGCCGCCAAAGCGTCCAGCAGGACCTTCGCCGTGCGGTCGGCGCTCGGCGGTTCGCGCCACGCGCGTTCCACTTCGCCGGCAAATACGTCCAGCGCCAGCGTGCTTGCAACCTTGCCCGCCTTCGCGCCGCCCATGCCGTCGCAGACGACCGCGAGCATCGTTTTGTCGCTGAGTTTGCGGATCGCGAACGAGTCTTCGTTCTTCTCGCGCACGATCCCCCGGTCGCTTACGCCCCATGCCTGCATGGCGTCTCCTCCTTTTCGTACTGTCTGCGAAGCTGCCCGCAGGACGCGTCGATGTCGCTGCCGAGCGTGCGGCGTACCGTCGCCGTCACGCCGCCGTCCTCCAGCATTTTCTGAAAGGCGGCGACAGCCTCGCGCGTGCTGGGTCGCAGTTCGCTTTCCGCGACGCGGTTGAGCGGGATCAGATTGACATGCGCCGCCATCCCGCGCAGCTTCTTCGTCAGCAGCTTCGCCTGTTCGGGCAGATCGCTGACGCCGCGGATCATCGTATATTCAAAGGACACCCTGCGTCCCGTGATCTCAAAGTATTTACGGCACGCGTCCAGCAGCGTGTCGACGTTCCACGTCCGGTTGACGGGCATGATCTCGCTGCGGTGGTCGTCGTCCGGGCTGTGGAGCGAGACGGACAGCGTGAGCTGCAGCTTCTTTTCCGCCAGCTTCAGAATTTTCGGCACGACGCCGCAGGTGGAAAGGCTGATGTGCCGCATGCCGATATTCAGCCCGTTCGGATCGTTGACAAGCTCCAGAAAGCGCAGGACGTTCTCAAAGTTATCCAGCGGCTCGCCGATGCCCATCAGCACGATATTCGAGATCGGCATGCCGCTGTCGAGCTGCGCGAACAGCACCTGGTCGAGCATCTCCGATGCCGTCAGCCGCCGCACCAGACCGCCGAGCGTCGAGGCGCAGAATTTACAGCCCATCGGACAGCCGACCTCGGACGAGATGCAGATCGTGTTGCCGTGATGGTAGCGCATGACGACGGACTCGACGCAGTTGCCGTCGCCGAGACGCCACAGATACTTGACCGTGCCGTCCTGCGCCGAGACCTGCTTACGCGCGATACCCGGCGCGGTGATGTAATAATCCGCGTCCAGTTTTTCGCGCAGAGAAAGCGAGAGATCGGTCATCTGCGCAAACGACGTGACGCCGCGGTACAGCCATGTGAAGACCTGCTTCGCGCGGAATTTCGGCTCGCCGAGCGCCAAAAGCGCCGCGGCGATCTCCGCAAGCGTCATGGATTTGATGTCCTGCTTCATTTCTATTTCCTCAGCTTTGCGATGAAGAAGCCGTCCGTGCCGTGCACGCACGGCAGCAGCGTCAGCATGCCGTCGCGCGACGAAAGCGCCGCAAACGAGAAATCCTCCGGCGCAAACGGTGCGTCCTGCAAAAACGCGCGGACGACTTCTTCATTCTCGCGCTTCAGGATCGTGCAGGTGCTGTAAAGCAGCACGCCGCCGGGTTTGACATATTTGCCGACCGTCCGCAGGATATCGAGCTGCACCTGCGGCAGCGCTGCGATGGCGCCGAGGTCCTTTTCGCGGATATCGGGCTTCTTGCGGATCACGCCGAGACCGGAGCACGGCGCGTCGCACAGCACCAGATCGAAAGCATTTTCGCGCTCGGGCGCGAACTCGCGCGCGTCGCAAGCGGCGGTGCGGATGATCGAAAGACCGAGGCGCGCCGCGCCCTGCTCGATGTGGCGGAGCTTGTTTTCGTGCAGATCGCAGGAAAGGATCTCGCCGCGGTTTTCCATGGCGATCGCGCAGGCGAAGCTCTTGCCGCCCGGCGCGGCGCAGCAGTCCAGCACGCGCATACCGGGTCCCGGATCGGCGGCGAGCACCGCGAGACGCGACGCGGCGTCCTGCGCGTAGACCTCGCCGCGCGTGAAGCACGGCAGCGCAGCAACGTCGCCGACGCCCGCGACCGTGACGCAGTCCGGCAGCCACGGGTGCGCCGTGCCGCCGGTCTCCGCCGCGATTATTTCCGCAGAGGTTTTCAGCGTATTGACCTGCAGCGTGGTGGGCGGCGTTTCGTTGTGGCTTTTGAGAAGCGGCTCTAAAAGCTCGTCGCCGACGTTCAGCCGAAAAAGCTCCACAAGCGCGGGACTGTGACTAAAGCGCGTGGCGAGATCGCCCGGCTGCGGCAGAGCCTCCGCGCGGGACATGGCGCGGAGCACGCCGTTGACCAGACCCGCCGCGCGGGGATTGGCGTATTTCTTTGCCTGCTCCACCGCCTCGTTGACGGCGGCGGAGTCGGGGATGCGGTCAGCCAGCGCGATCTGATACGCGCCGAGCCGCAGGATATCCAGCACGACCGGCTGCAGCTTTTGCAGGCTGCCGGTCAGAAAATGCGCAATGTAAAAGTCCAGCAGACGGCGGTTCTGGATCACGCCGTAGCACAGGCGGCTCGCCAGCGCCGCGTCGCGCTGGTCAAGACCGTCGCGCGCGATGTACGTTTTCAGCACGCTGTCCGACCACGCGCCACGCTTGCGGCAGGCGATCAGCGCGGACAGCGCCGTCCCCCTGGCGTTCACAGCGCGATGGGATGGCCGCGGAAATAGTCCGGCGCCGCCATGCGCTTGCCGCCCTCCGCCTGCAGTTCTGTGACGGTGACGGTCTCTCCCCCGCCGCAGGCGATCTCCAGCCCGCGCTTTGTCAGTCGAAGCGGCGTGCCGGGCGCCTTGTCGGTGTGACCGTCCGTTTTCTCGACGCGGAAGATTTTGAACCGTTTGCCGTCCAGCTCCGCCGTGGCGACAGGCCACGGGATCAGTCCGCGCACCTGATCGCAGACGTAAGAGGCGCTCTGCGTCCAGTCGACGGGCGAAAGGTCCTTCGTCAGCATCGGCGCGTAGGTCGCCTTCGAAGCGTCCTGCGGCGTGCGGGAAGCCGTGCCGTTTTCGATGGCGCGGACGGTGTCGACGCAGAGGTCGGCGGCGATCTCCGCAAGGCGGGAGAGAAGTTCCTCCGCCGTCTCCTGCGGGTCGATGGGCGTTTTGCGCACGTCGATGATATCGCCCTCGTCCATGCCGGCGGACAGGTACATCGCGGTCACGCCCGTCTCTTTCATGTGGTTGAGGATCGCCCACTGCACCGGTCCCGCGCCGCGGAGCGCGGGCAGGACGCTGGCGTGCATGTTGATGCAGCCGTATCGGGGGATGTCCAGCACCGCCTGCGGCAGAATCTTGCCGTAGGCGACGACGACCACCAGATCGGGCGCGAGCGCACGGAGCTGCTCCGTCGCGACGCCATCGACGAACGTCGCCGGCTGATAGACGGGGATCGCCTTTTCCAGCGCATACTGCTTGACCTCGGACATCGTGAGCTTCATGCCGCGGTTTTTCGGCATGTCCGGCTTGGTGAACACGGCGGACACGGGATAGCCCGCGTCGACGAGCGCCGCAAGACACTTGCGCGCGATCTCCGGCGTGCCCATAAAGACGATGTTCATTCCTCGCTCGCCTCCGCCGTCATTTCCTGCAGCTCCTCGGGCGTGAGCATCCGTTCGGCGATCTCGGTGTAGATGTGGCCGTCCAGATGATCCAGCTCGTGGCAGAACGCCCGCGCCATCAGTTCCTCGCCCTCGATCTCGAACCATTTGCCGAAGCGGTCCTGCGCACGCACCTTTGCGTACATCGGCCGCGTGACGATGCCGTATTCGCCCGGCACGCTGAGGCAGCCCTCGCTGCCGGTCTGCTCGCCGCTTTTTTCGATCATCTTGGGGTTGACCATCTCGACGATGCCGTCGTCGCCGGTGTCGACGATGACGACGCGGCGCAGGATGCCCACCTGCGGCGCGGCAAGCCCGACGCCGTTTGCCTCTATAAGCGTATCCGCCATATCGTCAAGCAGCGTGTGCAGCTTCGCGTCGAACAGAATGACCGGACGGCATTTCTTTTTCAGGATCGGATCGCCGACCGTTACGATATTTCGCAGTGCCATTTCATATCCCTCATTCGTAGGGGTTGATGTCCGCGTACACGCCGACGCCCCTGTTGTTTTTATCTTTTGCAAATTCCCGCAGCAGATGCGCCGTCAGATCGCGCAGGCGCGGATCGCTGCGGCAGCAGACCGTCAGCCGGTAGCGGAAGCGGTCGTTGACCTTGACCACCGGCGCGGGCGACGGACCTAAGATCTCCACTTCGAGATCGCGGTATTCCGCGCGGCGTAAGCTCGCCTCCAGCCAGCGGCGGAAGTTCGACGCGCCGAGCAGCACGCGCCCCTCGGATGCGCCGGAGAAGCCGACCGTCAGCAGATCGGCGAACGGCGGGAACCGCCGCGCCTCGCGGATGGCGATCTCCATGTCGTAGAACGCGTCGTAGTCCTGCCGTGCGGCGAGGCGGATGACCTTGTGTTGCGGCGTCATCGTCTGGATCAGCGCGACGCCCTCGGCGCTGCCGCGTCCGGCGCGTCCGACGACCTGCGTGATCATGGAAAACGCCGTCTCCGCCGCGCGGTAGTGATCGACGTACAGCGCCAGATCGGCGTCCAGCACGCCGACGGTCGTGACGTTCGGGAAGTCCAGCCCCTTCGCCACCATCTGCGTGCCGAGCAGGATGGGGATCTTCTCCTCGCGGAACTTGCGCAGGATCGCCTCGTGCGGATTCGTCGCCGAGACGGTGTCCGCGTCCATGCGGAGCACCTGCGCCTCGGGCAGCTTTTCGTGCAGCTCCTGTTCGACCTTCTGCGTGCCGACGCCCGTCGGGCGCAGATGCCCGCCGCAGGTCGGGCAGATCTCCGTGACCGGCTGCGAATGCCCGCAGTAGTGGCACATCAGCCGCCGGTTGGCGCTGTGATAGGTCAGGCTGACGCTGCAGCGCGGGCACTGCGGCACCTCGCCGCAGTCCACGCAGACGAGACAGCGGCTGTTGCCGCGGCGGTTGAGGAACAGGATCGCCTGTTCGCCGCGGGCATTGCCCTCGCGCAGACGGTCGAGCAGCAGCGAACTGATCGCGCCGCTGTTGCCGTCCTTCAGCTCCTGCCGCAGATCGGCGATCTGCGCCGCGGGAAGCGGCTTGCCGTTATACCGCTGCGGCAGCGTGTACAGTACATGATCCCCGTTTTTGGCGTGATACATACTCTCGACCGACGGCGTCGCCGAGCCGAGAAGCACCATCGCCTTTTCGTGGACGCCGCGCCAGAGCGCGACCTCCCGCGCGTGGTAACGGGGCGTATTTTCCGATTTGTAGGTGTGCTCCTGCTCCTCGTCGAGGATCAGAAGCCCCGGCTCGCACAGCGGCGCGAAGACCGCCGAGCGCGTGCCGATCACGACGCGCGCGTCGCCTGCGCGGATGCGCTTCCACTCGTCGTAGCGTTCGCCGATGCGAAGCCCGCTGTGCAATATCGCGACGCGCTCGCCGAAGTGCGAGACCATCTGCCGCATCAGCTGCGGCGTCAGCGCGATCTCCGGCACGAGCAGCATGGCGCTTTTGCCTTTAGAGAGGCAGTGCTCGATCAGTTTGATGTAGACCGACGTCTTGCCGCTGCCGGTCACGCCGTAAAGAAGCGAAGGCTTGCAGTCGCCGCGGTCGAGCCTCGCGGCGATATCCCCGTAGATCTTTGCCTGCGCGTCGTTGAGCGTCAGCGCGGGAGCCGGCTCCACGTCCGTCATATCGACGCGGCGCAGTACCTCGCGCTCAGAAAACGACAGATAGCCGAGCGTTTCGAGCCGCCTCAGCGTCTGCGCGGTCGCGCCGGTGAAGTAGCGCACCTCTTTCGCGCCCGCGCTGCCGATCGAGGCGAGCAGACGCAGCACCTCGGACTGCAGCGGCGCGGACGCCTGCTTGCGCTGCGCGTAGTCGAGCGCATCCTCGGGCGAGGCGGCGAGCGTCAGGATCGTCTCCGTCTTGTCGCCGACGCGCCGCAGCATATCGGTGTCGGACGTGAGCAGCTTCTTTTTGAGAAGATAGCGCAGCGCGTCCTGCAAGGCGCCCTCCGGCTGCACGCAGTCGCGCAGCGCGCTGTATTCCGCCGTGCCGCCGAGCGCCTCTAATCGCTCCATGACGGCGACGGCGTTTCGGTCGCGCTTTGCCGCTTCGCGGTAGTCGCGTCCCGCCTCGGTCATCTCGTAGGTGTCGCGCACGGCAAACCACAGCCCCGCGGGGAGCATTGCCTTGACCGCCTCGTAGAACGTGCAGAAGCAGCGCTTGCGCAAAAACGCCGCGCAGCGCAGCATCGTATCGGACAGCACGGGCGCGTCGTCCAGCACGCGGTCGATCGGCTTCAGCCCCTCCGCCGAGCCTTCCTCCACCGCCAGCACGATCCCCTCCGTCCGGCGGTTGCCCCGCCCAAACGGCGCCATGACGCGCTGCCCCGGCTGCACAGCCATCGAAGCCGGAGCGGCATAGGAGTATGGCTTGTCGATGGCAAACACTGCCGCGGAAACGGCGATTTTTGCGATCACGTCCACACCCCCTTTTTTGTGTAACCTCTGATTGATTCCGGCTTCGGCACCGCCTTGGTCTTTCGCGCCGCAAATGCGCCTCGAAAACTTGAAACACACAGAGTATTCCTGCGTTTTCTCGTCTTTTTGCAACGCAAACCCCTGCGTCATCGCTCTTGCCTGCATCAATCGGCGGTTACCTAAAAGTCCTACAAGGCGTAAGCAAGCCAACTGCATGCCTACGCCTTGAATCATCTGCGATTTACTGCCGGTAATCGTCCTTCATGACCGCGGAAAGCTCGCCGCGCGCAACCTCGTTGATCGCCATGGTGACCGGCTTTTCCGGCAGCGGCTCGCCGCTCAGCTTCGATTCGATGGAGAGCTGCCGCGCTCTGCGGGCAATGACGTTGACCAGCAGATAACGGCTGTTGACGGACTCGAGAAGTTTTGTGATGGGTGGGTAAAGCATTAGTGTTCCTCCTTCAAAAGGCGGATGCGATCCGCCGTTTTGCATTTTTCCGCCGTGATCACGGCGAGAAATTCCCTCGCCGCATTTTCGACCGCGTCGTTGATGATGATGTAATCGTAGTTTCTCGCCTGCTGAAGCTCCCAGCGCGCCTGTTCAAGGCGCTTGGCGATCAGTTCTTCGGACGTGTCGCCGCGTCCGAAGAGCCGCGCCCTGAGCGCCTCCATCGACGGCGGCGCGAGAAAGACCAGCACCGCGTCGGGGCGCTTCTGCCGGACCTGCATCGCGCCCTGCGGCTCGATGTCAAGCAGCATATCCAGCCCGCTGTCCAGCGCCTCCTGCAGCGGACGCTCGGGCGTGCCGTAGCAGTTGCCGACGTATTCGGCGTGCTCCAGAAGCTCGCCATCGCGCAGCATTTCGTCAAACCGCTCGCGCGTGACGAAGAAATAGTCCTCGCCGTCCAACTCGCCGGGACGGATCGGGCGCGTCGTCGCCGAGACGGAAAAGCGCAGATTCGGGTATTTCGCCATGACCGCGTGGACGACGGTGCTTTTGCCGCAGCCGGAGGGTCCAGAGATCACATACAGCTTACCTTTCACGTCTGCTCACCGTCCTCCTGCCCGCGCTGGGCGATCGTCTCGGGCTGGGCGGCGGACAGGATCACATGATCGGTGTCCATCACCAGCACGGATTTTGTCTTTCTGCCGTAGGTCGCGTCGATCAGCATGCCGCGGTCGCGCGCCTCCTGGATCATGCGCTTGACCGGCGCGCTGTCCGGCCCGACGACCGCCAATATCCTCTCGGCGGAGACCATGCCGCCGTATCCGATCGGGATCAGTTTCATGTCGCCGCTCTCCTATTCGATGTTCTGGATCTGCTCGCGGATCTTTTCCAGCTCCGCCTTGATCTCCAGCACGATGTTCGTGACGGCGAGATCCGAGCACTTCGAGCCGATGGTGTTCGTCTCGCGTCCGAGCTCCTGCATCAGAAAGTCCGGCTTCTTGCCGATGGCGCCGTCCGTGCGCAGAAGTTCCTCGAGCTGTCGCAGATGGCTGCGGATGCGCACCGTCTCCTCGTCGACGGCGATCTTGTCGGCGAAGATCGCCGCTTCCGTCAGGAT
>JAFSXP010000075.1 GCA_017443965.1 Oscillospiraceae bacterium | reverse complement strand
TTCGGCGATATCACGGTGGAAAACAGCGAGCTGGAGGATCAGATTTTGCTCAAGTCCGACGGGCTTCCCACCTACAATTTCGCGAACGTCATCGACGACCATCTGATGGGCATCACGCACGTCGTCCGCGGCAGCGAGTATCTCGCCTCCGCGCCGAAGTACAATCTGCTGTACGAGGCGTTCGGGTGGGAGATCCCGACGTATATCCACTGCTCGCCCGTCATGCGCGACGCGCAGAACAAGATGTCCAAGCGGCACGGCGATCCGAGCTACGAGGATCTGATCCGCGAGGGGTATCTGACCGACGCGGTGCTGAACTATGTGGCGCTGCTGGGCTGGTCGCCGAAGGGCGAGCTTGCCGAGCGGGAGTTCTTCACGCTTTCGGAGCTGGCGGAGGTGTTCGACATCGGCGGTATCTCCAAGTCCCCCGCCGTGTTCGATATCGCAAAGCTGCGCTGGATGAACAGCGAATACATGAAGAAGCTGCCGCCCGAGGTATTTTATGAGAAAGCCGAGCCGATCCTGCGGGAGGCGATCCGCAGTCCGCAGATCGACCTGAAAGCCGTCGCGGCGCTGGTGCAGTCGCGGTGCGAGATCCTGACCGATCTGCCCGAGCGCGTCGATTTTCTGGACAGGCTGCCCGAATACGACAACGAGCTGTATATCCACAAGAAGTCCAAGACGACGCTCGAGAATTCGCTCACGTCGCTGCAGGCGGCGCTGCCCGTGCTGGAGGCGCTGGGCGACTGGTCGAACGAGGCGCTGTACGCCGCGCTGACGGAGCTTGCCGAAAAGCTGGAGGTCAAGAACTCCGTCGTGCTGTGGCCGCTGCGCGTAGCGGTGTCCGGCAAGGCGTCCACACCCGGCGGCGCGACCGATATCTGCGTGCTGCTCGGCAAGGAGGAATCCCTCGCGCGGATCCGTGACGGCATCAAGCGGCTGTCGTAAAAGTGAAAACTCCCCTTCACCGGAAGGGGAGTTTTTTTATTTCCCGAGCAGCCAGCGCCAAAGCACGCACAGGCGTTCGCGCAGCTCGGCGAGGTACGCTTTCACAGCAGGATGCAGATCATGCTGCTCGCGCCCTCGTTGACGATCTTCGTCAGGCAGTCGCGCAGCTTCATGCGCGAGCCTGCGGGCAAGTTCGTCAGCTTGCCGGACAGCCCGTCGCTGACGAGATCGTACAGCGATTTGCCGAAGATATTGCTGTCCCACAGCTTTTCGGCGTCGTTTTCGTATTCGGCGAGCAAGTGATCCGCCAGCTCGCGCGACTGCTTTTCGTCGCCGACGATGGGGCTCAGCTCCGTCTGAACGTCTGCACGGATCATGTGTATGATGCGCACCAAACAGAGGTCTCGCGGCGGCTGCGGCGGATGTGATACTCCGCGGCGGGAAATACGGACGACGTGACCGTGACGGTGCGCTCCTCCGCCGTGCCGCCCGCCGTGAAGCCGATCTGCGCGCCCTCCAAAAGCGCGGTCGTGACGGTATCGAAGCGCAGCGCTTCCCGCGCCGCCGCGTCAAGACGCGCGAGCTCGGCTTCGTCCCGCTGCCGTTTCCGCGGATCGCAAAGCGCGGCAAGGCGCCGCTCCGCGTCGGCGATCTGCGCGTTCAGCAAATCGGACTGCGTATGAAACTCCGCCGCGGTGACGTCGCCGCCGAGCGTCAGCTCCAGTAGGCGCCGCCTTGCTTCGCGGCAGCGGCGAAGCGTCTGTTCCGCCTGCGCTTTTTCCGTCCGGTCGTCGGCAAAAAGAGAAGAAAAGACGGTGCGGAGCCGCCGCAGGACGCGTTCGACGTCCGTCGGGACCGATGCGAAATACTGCGTCGCGACGCGGTCGAGCTCGTCCGTGCGGAGATTCGGCGAAAGGCACCCTGCCCTGCCGTGCCGCGCGTATTCGCGGCACTGCCAGAGCTCGCGTCCGCCGTCCGTCGCGCGGTGGTACGGCGCGCCGCAGCAACAGACGATCCTGCCGCTGTAGCGGTAGCGGACGTTCGCGCCGACCGGCTGTCCCGCCGCCGTCTTTTCTGCGCCGCGGCGGTCAAGAAGGTCGTTCGCGCGCTGCCACAGCGCCGCGTCGACGATCGCGGGAACGGCGGGATGATCCGCCTCGATCTTCCATTCGGAGGGCGGCAGACGGCGGACGACGCGGCTGCGATAGTCGACCTTGCCGGTCTTGCCGCCGCAGTAGTCGCCCTTGTATTTGGGATTGCGCAGGATGTTTTTCACCGTGCTCGCAGACAGCGCATTGCCCGTCCGTGCGGTGAAGCCCTCGCGCGCAAGACGCTCCGCCGCGGCGCGCAGTCCCATGCGCTCGTCGGCGTAATAGGTAAAGATGCGGCGGACGAGCTCCGCCTCGCGCTCGACGACGCGCAGCGTACCATCCGCCTTTTCATAGCCCCAGATGCGGCTGTTGCCCAGCACGCGCCCGCGCTCGATCGAACGGCGGAAGCCGAAGCGCACCCGCTCGGAAAGACGGCGGCGCTCGTCCTGCGCAAGACTTGCCATCAGCGTCAGCCGCAGCTCCGCGTCGGGAAGCAGTGTGTTGATGTTGTCGTTTTCAAAAAACACCCCGACGCCGCAATCGAGCAGCTCGCGCGTGTAGCGGATGCTGTCCAGCGTGTCGCGCGAAAAGCGGCTGATCTCCTTTGTAATGATGTAATCCAACTCCCCGCGCCGCGCGCAGGCGATCATGCGCAGAAACTCTCCGCGGCGCGCCACGCTGCCACCGCTGACGCCCTCGTCCACGAAGCCGCCCGCGAAGCGCCAATTCCCGTTTTGCGCGATCAGCGCCTCGTAGTACGACGTCTGGTTCTGCAGCGAGTGGAGCTGCTCCTCTTTGTCCGTGGAAACTCTTGCGTAGAACGCCACGCGCAGCGGCAGATCGCGGATCGACCGTCCCGCGGCGATCGCGGCGCGCGTTTCATACAGGTCCATGCGCCGCCTCCTTTTCCAAAAGCGCCATGGCGCGCAGATACTGCTCGCGCGTCAGATCGTCCTTTTCGCGAAGAACAAGCAGAACATGCCGCAGTACCGTGTTTTCCCAGCTTTCCGGGGGGCTTGTCTCAGCCGTCACAAAGCATCACCTGTACAGCCTATGCGCCGCGGCGGCAGTGCAGAATATTTACTATAATAAATAAAGTAAAATTTTTTTCAAAAACATAGTAGACAAAACGGGAACAGCTGTGTTATAATGCATTGTAAGATTGATTAGGTTGCGTTTTCATTGCCATTCGGCAACGCGAGGGAGGCTTCTTCATGCGGCGTGTACTGACCGTGATCGCGATCATTCTTGCCGTGCTGATCCTCGCAGGCACCGTGTTCTACCTGACGCAGCGCAAGCAGATCGATACGCTCGTCACCGTCGTCACGGTACCGGAGAAAGAGCTGGTCCGTCAGCGCGACGAGGCGCAGGCAGCGCTGGAGGAAGAGCTTGCCGACGCCGGTCTCGATCTCGAGGCGATCGCGCAGCGCGCGGAGACGCTCGATCTGAGCGAACAGGCGGATATCCCCGAGGACTTTTCACAGCTCGGCACAGCCGCCGAGGCGCCGTCGGACGAGCCCGCGCAGCCGGGCGACGACGCGCAGACGCCGGACAAGTCGGCTGCCGAAGGCGGCGGCGAAGCCGCTTCCCCCGAAGAGAAGGCCTCCGCGGAAAAGGCCGTGGA
>JAFSXP010000074.1 GCA_017443965.1 Oscillospiraceae bacterium | reverse complement strand
GGCACGTTCAAGCCGACGACGGCGATCCAGCGCAGCGAGGTCGCAACGATCGTCACGCGCATGGCAGACAAGTCCCAGCGCAAGACGTTCACGCTGGAGAAAGCGCCCGTCGCCGTGACGGAGGTGCAGCTTGCGGGCAAGACGCAGATCACGGTCGGTGAAACGACCACATGGACGGCAAAGGCGCTGCCTGCCGAAGCGCAGACCACCATCACATGGGCTGCGGGCAACCCGGGTGTGGCAACCGTTGATGCAAACGGCAACATCAAGGGCATCAAAGCCGGACAGTGCAACATCACCGCCACGGCAGCAAACGGCGTAAAGAAGACGGTACTGCTGACGGTTAGCGAAGTCGCGGTAACAGGAATCACACTTGCAGGCAAGACCAACATTGCAATCGGCGGCAGCACCACATGGACGGCGACTGTCAGCCCTGCCAACGCTACCAACAAAAAGCTGACATGGACGGCGGGTAACCCGGGCGTTGCTACCGTCGATCAGAACGGCAACATCAAGGGCATCAAAGCCGGACAGTGCAACATCACGGTCTCCGCAGCCAACGGCGTAAAGAAAACCGTTATGGTGACGGTTGCACAAGGCGGCACGCTGCAGAATCCGTATGACGGCAACGATGGAGCACTAGTTGAATATAGATGGACTTGCCATGACCCAGTGTGTTTAATGCGCATAAAAGTTAAAAATATTTACTATGGAAGTGATGCGGAGCGCATGATGGGCTCAAGCTATTTTAATAGCAATTCGAAGTTTAGAGCTACCGCGAGTCAAGAATGGCGGGTTTATGAATACGACGTGGAATATGTAGATTGCAAATCTGCAATTTCAAGCGACATGAACTGGAATACGCTAAAACGAGATATTCCCATTCCGGCAGCTTCGAATTTCAAACCAAATATAGGTCAATTACTTGGGGTAAACTATCGTTATTATACGACGTCTGGAGCTAGCGTTCCTGCTTATGAAGATTATGGTATTATCCCTGTGTATGGAAGCACATATGTTTCGCTTTTTAAAGGCGCATCTTCAAAAGTGTATTACGGTATTCTGGTTGATAAGGGTATCGGCGATCTTTTGCTCGGTGTAGAGCGTGTACGAGATGCTACGGTTGATGACAAAGACTATACTTTTATACGTTTAAATGCACCGGCATACTCCACAACACAAGCATCGGCACAACATGTTCAAAACACCGCCTTTGATGCACTGGTTACTTATGCAAAAGCACACTCCGGCACATTTGCAACAGAATCCGGAACGGAACCCTCCGGAATATCCAGCGTTCCTTCGACCAGTCAATACTCAATTCGCTACGATACTGCAAAAGATGAGATCATTCTGTCCGGCGTGAAAGACGTCAAAAATGAATCACGCCCTCGTAAAATTTCTTTTGAGATGACGATTCCGCGGAATAATTCCGGCACATTCAACGGAAAGGTCGACGCGACGGAGACCAACACAAAGGATTCCAGCAAGACCGTCAATGCAACCGGCACGATTAAAATCAAGGCGGATAAGTTCCCGTTTAACGGGGGTTACGGATATGATGTTTCCTATAATAGCTATAGCGGAGAATCCGTTTCAGCGCAGTTAGCGGCCTTGTCAAACGAATCGACTGCACAAGCATTGGTCGCATCGGCACAATGGTGCTATCAGGAAATGCTTGTTTCTTTGAATCGAACGGTTTTGAAACCCGCCGGGTTTAGTACTAACGACTTTGGTTTTAGTCTTTCTCTATAATACTTATGCGCAATGGAGACGATTGGGGTAATGGTTATGAAAAAATGTCCTAAATGTGGAGAACTTTGCGAGCCGAGCAATCAGTGCTTTCGGTGCGAGAAATGCCATCTGATTTTTTTAATTGACGCCACGAAACCAACTGCCGAAGCTTTTTTTGAAAAACTAAAAAGCACAGGTCGTGGTTATACAGAGCAGATAAATGCACAGCTTAGAAGCAAGGAAGAGATTATGTGGACGCAAGTTGAAACTGAACAAGCGGCGCTTTGTAAGGAATTCAACAATTTGATAATGGAGCATACTATTTATCTCTCGGATTGCAGTTATAATAATTCTCGGTCGAGTCGATGCAAGACCGGTGAATATCTATACCATCTTAATGAAGTTGTAGAGAGGATGAAAGCTGCATTACAGTTTTGTTAATTTGGACAACAAAAATACACCGCTCTGTCGAATATTCGGCAGAGCGGTGATTTACCCCTACAATCCTTATTCCAGCAGCTTTTTCAGCGCGGTGTAGACGCTGCGGCGGGTGAAATCCTGCGGCGTGTCAAAATACGCTTCCGGCAGCGCCGTCACCGGCAGGTCGGCGCGCTGCTCGGGGAGCAGCAGCCGCTTTTCGATGCACCAGTCGACGGCGCCCCAGTCCGGCGCGGCGCGTCCTTTTTCGCGGATGCGCCCGCGGCGGCGTTCGAGCGATATCTCCCTCGGGCACAGCAGCAGCGCCAGCTCGCCCCACGTCATCACGCGGTCGAGGCGCAGCGTGTTGTCGTCATAGGCGACGGCGCGCGTCTCGGCGAGTTCGCGCAGCGCGGGAAACAGCGGATCGTCCCGCCCGACGTCGGCGAACGGGCTTTCCTGCAGCAGCTCCGCCACGGTCACGACCGTGTAGCCGTATTTCTGCAAAATCTCAAGTTGTTTGCGCAGCCCCCACGCCACCGGCGTGCGGACGCCCATGTTATAGCCGTCCTTCTGGAAGATGATCTGTCCGCACAGCGCGTCGGGATCCTCCTCCAGCAGTTTTTCCATCGGCTCGGTCATCGCGCGGATCTCCGCGTCCAGCGCCGCCTCGGGATCGGCGAGCGTCGAGGGCAGCCAGCCCGCGCCGTCATAAGACGCCGCCAGGTACTGATAGCCCATCGCCTCGTACGCGTCGTAACTTGTAAACCCGTCGCCGATCTTGTCCACGTAGTGCGCCGGACGCGACATCGTCATCGTATAGCCGTACTTTTTCTCCATCAGACCGTGCAGCAGATTCAGATCGTCCAGCACCTTGCCGTAGCTGCCCAGCACCTTGCGCCTGCCGTAGACGAACGGCTTTTTGCCGAACAGGATATGCCTGCCGCCGTGGTTGGTGATCTGATGCCCCTCGTCCAGCATGCGGCGGATCAGCCGGTCGCACGCCAGCGCGCCGCCGTTCGCGTCCTGCCCGATGTTGGGATAGTGGTCGTATTTGACGCCGCCCCACGCGGCGGTGCCGATTTTTCCCGCTTTGTCGGGATAGTTCTCCGCCGTCGTGCCGATCACGTCGAACGTGCCCTTCGCGCCGAATTCCGCCAGCGTGTCCAGCAGGATATCGGTCAGCGCCTTGCCGCCGAATTTGTCCGGCGACGCGGGCAGCGCCATCGGACCGTCGTCGAACGTCATGGCGCAGATGCGCTTATCGGTGCAGACGCGCTCGATGCGCCGCGTATAGCGCACGGCGTGCGGCTGCGCGATCACGCCCTTCAGTAGCGTTTTTCCCTTTTTTCCCAGCTTGACGATCAGCGACATCGGCGTTTTCCTCCAAAAAGGTCTTGCAGACAGCATTTTGCGGCGAACAGCGCCCACTTGGCGTAGGACGCGGCGCCCGCATGCTGCTTTTTCCGTTTGGTCAGTTGGCTCATGGCGACGTACCGCGCCTTGCCGTCCGCGCCCTCCGTCTTCACCGCGCCGCGCAGCAGCGCCTCGCGGATCGCGGTCGGCGTCAGCGCGTCCGCCTCGACCGTCGTGACGCAAAGACCGATCTCCTGCGCTACGTGCGCGTCGCTGCCTGCGAATCGACGCAGACCGTGCGCGGCGGCAAATTCCGCCGCAAGACGGTTCGCGTCCGGTATCTTGCGGTCGGCGCGGCTGTTTTGCACCTCGAGCCCGTCGAGCTGCGGCAGATACGGCGTCAGCCGTGCGCCGTCGCGGCTGCGCTCAAACGGATGCGCCAGCACGGCGATCCCGCCCTGCGCGCGGATCGCGTCGGCAGCGTCCGGCAGCGATTTCGCCGCGATCTTCTCTGTCACGAACAGCCCCAGCAGATGCCCCTGCGCGGTCGAGACCTCCGTGCCCGGGATCACGAGAAAGTCCGCGTATTCCGGCACGGCGTCAAGCACCGCGTCATGGTCGCAGACCGCGACGCCGTCCAGCCCCTTCACTCTTGCGGCGGCGACGATCTCGTCGAGCGTCATGCGTCCGTCGCCGGAGCGCGCGGAGTGGACGTGCAGATCGAATTTCCACGTCATCGCCGTCACCTCCGCAGACTGCCGACAAGATACCGCCGAAACGGCTTGGGATCGTCGCGGTCGGCGAACGCCTCTTTGACGCGGAACATGTCTGCAAGTCCGGCAAAGCCCTCGCGCCGCCGCCCGTGCAGCAGCAGAGAGAGCGACGCGGCGAGATCGTTGTAGAAAAAGCGCATTTTGACGTGCGCGTAATCGTCCGGCGCGTAATCGACGGCTATGCCCGACGCCGCCTCGGCGTAGCGGACGATCAGCGGGCTGCCCGCGCACGCCGTCAGCGGGAAGCTGCCCCAGACGCGCGGATTGACCTCCAGCAGATATTCGCCCTTCCATTCGACCATGGCGACGCCCATAAAACCGAACGATTGCAGCAGCGCGTACGACTTTTCGACGAGCGCTTCGTCGTAAAAGCTCTCACAGCAGGTGGACGGTCCGCCCGTCAGCGGATATTCGCGGATGCGGCGGTGACAGATCGCCGCCAGCAGCTCGCCGTTCGCGCCGACCGCCATGCTGACGCCGACGCCCTGCCCGTCGATCTTCTTCTGCACGATGGGCGAAGCGTCATATGGCGCAAGCGCCTTCCGCGCGGCGTGATACGATTCCTCGTCGTTCGCGACGCGGTACCGCTGCGCCGCCTTCAGCCCGAACTTTTCGCCGCAGTGCGGCTTGACGATCACGGGGTACTCGGTCGGCGTGCCGTCATATTCCGGCGGCACCGGGATGCCGAGCGCGGCGGCGCGGTCGTGGACGGTCTGCTTGTCGTTCAGCGCGTCCAGCACGTCCGTCGGCGCGACCAGCAGATCGCACAGGATATCGAACCGTCCGCGGTTTTCCGATACCGCGGCGAGCGTCTTCGACCCGACGCACAGCAGAACGGGACGCTCATATTTCCGGATCGCATCGGCGAGCCGGTCGGCGTATGCCGCGTCGTCGCAGCCGCCCTCGATCCAAACCGTTTCCGCGGCGTATTTCGACGCGAACGACGGCGGCGTGCTCTTCGTGTCGCCGCGCGTCTGCGTGACGACCACGCGGTATCCGGCGCGCCCGAGCGTGCGGACCGCCGCGATCGCGGCGCGGTATTTGCCGTCTGTTACGATGACCGTTTGCATCGGCGCACCTCCTTTTCGGAAGTATCATAGCAGAAAACAGACGAAAAGACAACAAAAAAGCACCGTCCGTTCGGACGGTGCTTTTTTGTTAAAGGATCAGTATTGCAGCGTGCGCGTGTAGGCGCTCTGCGCCGTGCTCATCCACGGATCGTACATGCCGAGCGACTCCAGATTGCTCAGATAGTCGTTCCAGGTCGCGTCGTCGTTCGGATCGAGGATGCCGTTGCAGAACTTCGTCCGCGACGTCTTGATGTACTCGGTCACGTCGGAGTTGACGTCCGTACGCGCCTCGTACTCCTCCGGCGTGTAGCTGACGAACGTGAACACCTCGTCCGGCTGACCGGCGTCGATGGCGTTCTCATAGTTCTGCAGCAGCTTCACCGCGCGGACGGTGTCCCAGTCGGTCATGTCGGAATAGTCGACCTCGTATTCATAGTACTTCTCCGACG
Organism: Oscillospiraceae bacterium; assembly: GCA_017443965.1. GTDB lineage: Bacteria > Bacillota > Clostridia > Oscillospirales > Oscillospiraceae > RGIG3566. Next base: position 1,484 of record JAFSXP010000074.1, on the reverse strand, counting down.
CGACGGAGTTGACCACGTGCCACATGGAATTGCTTTCCGTACTCCAGATGTTCTTCGTGAGCTGCTTGAAGTTCGCGGTGCCGCCCATGTTGCCGGGCTTCGTGCCGTCGGACCACTCCCAGTCCACGCCGTATTCGCCCCAGCGCTGGCGCATGTAGCTCTCCTGGCTCATCGTGAAGTCCAGGAACTTGAACGCCAGCTCGGGATCCTCGCAGTCCGCCGTGATACGCGTCGTATAGGTCTGCGTGAAGGACGACAGCGGGCACATGCCGCCGCGGCCGGTCTCGTCCGCCAGCGGATGCAGCGGCACGTACTGGAACATCGAATCGTTGCCCAGTTCAAAGCCGACGTCCGCGTGGTCGCAGATGATGCCGCAGGTGTAGGTGCCCTCGGTGCCGTTGGTCAGCGCCTTCTGCTCGGCGCCGGTCTGCGTCCAGGTCAGCGGGCTGAGCAGGCCTTCCTTGACCAGCTTGTTGACGAAGCAAAGCGCCTGACGGTATTCGTCCTGATCGTACGGGACCCACAGCTTGCCGTTATCCACGTTGAAGTGATAGCTGCGGTTCCAGTAGATGTACGCGTTGACGATGTAGCTGACGATATCCTTGTAGTTGCTGTCCGCCAGACCGATCATCGGGATCTCGTCTTTCTTGCCGTTGCCGTTGGGATCCTGATCGCGGAACGCGACCAGCACGTCGTACAGTTCGTCGATCGTCGTCGGCGCCTCGAGGCCGAGTTTATCCAGCCACTCCTGGTTGATCCAGGTGTGATAAAGCGGCGTATCCAGCGGGACTTCTTCCATCGTCGGGAAGTCGTACAGACCGCCGGTCGTCGGCTCGATGGCGCGGTCCATCAGCAGATGGTAGACGTGGTTGGCGTCGTCGCCGAACAGCGTCTGCATGCTCTGCTTCTGATAGTAGTTGAAGCCCTGCTCGAAGTACGGGTTCAGATCGAGGAAGTAGCCGTCTACGCCGTACTCCTCGCCCTGGGACTTGCTGATGCCGCCGAACTTATACAGGATGTCCGGCAGGCGTTCGCCGGCGGCGATCATCAGGCTCGCCTGTGTGCCGGCGTCCTTCGAGGTGCCGGAGAACTGGACGAATTCCAGATTGACGCCGGTCTGCTCCTCGACCCACTTGGTGTAGGCGTTTTCCTTGTAGTCGGTGACCTTGCCGCTGGTGAGGATGCCGATGGTCAGCGTCTTCGTCTCGCCCTCGGGAACGAGCGGCAGTTCGCCGTGGTAGCCGTCGTCGGCGTTTTCCTCGAGGTCGCTGACGGACGCGGTCTCGCCCTCGCCGGTGACGGTCGTTTCGGTCTCGCCGCAGGCGACAAGCGCGAACAGCATCACGAGACACAGCAGGATTGCAAGCAGTTTTTTCATATTCTGGTGAACCTCCTTATTTTGCGATTGGGTGGGATAATATGTTGATTATACAACGATGGAAGAGAAAATGCAAGATGTATTAAAAAACAGAAAACAAAAAAGT
>JAFSXP010000073.1 GCA_017443965.1 Oscillospiraceae bacterium | reverse complement strand
CCGGCGACGTCCGCACCGTCGGCACGCTGACCGGCGTCAAGCTGAACATCAACGGCGATTGCGTCGTGCCGGTCGGCTTCCGCGGCGTCGGCAACATCTACAACGCCTCCACCAATCTGCAGCTGCAGTGCTCCACCGTCAACGGCGGGGATCACACCGTGGCGCTCGATATGCGCTATCAGGAGTACGACACCACCGCCGCCGGTGAAAACTACAAGGCGACCGCCAACGTCGCCGGCTTCGGCATGATCAACTCCCTGCGGCAGACGACCACCGCCTCCGATCTGACCGTCAGCGGCAGCATCTTCTACGACATCCGCAGAGCCGACAACGGCGGCACGATCAAGTACGCCGCGCGTACCGGCAACGGCTGCGACAACCTCGACCAGGTCGCCACGACGAACGTGCTGGCGGTCGGCGGTATTTCCGGCATTTCCAACTCCAACGCGACGACGTTCAACAACGTCAACACCTATCATCTGACGCTGGAGGGCGCCTGCTTTGTCGGCGGCATCCTCGGCAAGACGACGAAGGCGACGACGATCAACGACTGCGGCGCCGACACGCTGACGATCCGCGGCGGCCTGCAGGCGGGCGGTCTGATCGCCATGGCGCTCGGCAGCGGTATCCTGATCACGCTGAACGGCGACACCGCCGGCTCGGGCGACCCCGCTACGCTGGAGGACGTCGACTTCTACTGCAAGAGCGCCCGCGGCGCCAAGACCGAAGGTCAGGACAACATCGCGGTCGCCGGCGGTCTGATCGGCATGTCGAGCGGCTGTAAGACGGTCGTCAGCGACTACAAGATCGACGGCGGGCAGATCAAGGCATACTATCCCACGGGGCAGGATCAGACCAGTCTTATCGGCGGCTGCGTCGGTATGTACCGCAGTGCTGCCGTCGGCACGTCGGTCACCAACTTCACGATGAACAACGTCAACCTGGAAGGTCCGTTCGCCGCCGGTATCACCGGCGAGACGTACCAGGGCAACGCGATCACGCTGAACGATATCACGATCACCGGCACACCCGGCGTTTCGTACATCCGCGGACAGCGTGTTGTGGGCGGTCTGATCGCCATGCAGCGTAACGTCACGAACCTTGACACCTGCACGGTCTCCGGCTACGACATCTACATGATCCCGGGCGCGACCCAGTGGGAACGAAACAGTGCCGGCGGCCTCTACGGCTGGTCGTTTGATACCGCGCGCGACATGAAGAACATCAAGATCGAAGACTGCAGGATCTTCACCTGCAACGCGAGCAACAACACCTCGCTCGGCGGCGCGGGCGGTCTGATGGGCAGAGTCTCCGCGGCGACCGTCACCGGCAGCAACATTCTCATCCATGACACCGAAATCTCAAACTACGCGTCTGTAACGGTCAGCGGCGAGTCGTTCACCACCGGCGCGGCGGTCAACAACAACTACGGCTATGTGACCGGCTGGAAGGTCAACGCGGATAACATCAAACTGGCGGGCATCTCCGTCATCGACGTCACCCGCGGCGGCGGCGGTTCGATCAATCCCATCGGCACGGTGGGCTCCACGAACTACGGCTACGGCACGAACGGCTACGCCGTCTTCGCCGACTTTGACGGCGCGGCGACGGAACTCACGCACAACGAGGACAACTCGATGTTCTACTCGTCCACCGCCGACCTTGCCGCCGAGATGCCGTACGTCACGGTCAATCCCTCGGCGCAGATCGACGCGAGCGACCACCTGCTGACGAGCGACGGCGTCGCCTCCTCGGACACCGATATGACGATCCGCTCGATCCTGTCCACCGGCTCGACGCGCTACGCGCTCGCCTTCGGCAAGAGCGGCCTGCGGACGGATCTGGCGTCGCGCCTGTCCACGTTCAAGACCGAGTGCGCCATTTCCGACAGCTCGCCGGACGTCGGCGTGTTCGTCATCGAGGCGTCCACGTCCTACGCGGAAACGACCGCGCTGCTCAATTCCTATCTCGATCTTCTGACCAACACGGATAAGGACTACTTCGATCCGGACGCGATCGCGGATCTGTGCTCGCTGACGTTCACGCGCATGGAGCTGACGGCGGGCGACTTCGTGCAGACGTCGACCGACGTCAGTATGGAGTGGGATCAGGTCAACACGCGATTTGCCGTGAAGAAAAACCTGGTCGATAACAACCGCGATTCGTTCACGCTGCTGGACGTCGCGTTCTACGATCCGTACGACACGACGGCGCCGCGGACGGTCGCGTACCATCTTTACGTTCCGATCCTGGTCAAGAAGGTCCTGGAATTCCAGTTCTCGTCCTACGTCCTGCCCGGCACGACCTACCGCGCCGCGGACTACACCGGTCACAAGCAGGTGCTGGAGAACTTCGGCACGTCGGTGACGGTCTGCTTCAGCTACACCTACGGCCGCACCGCGGCGGAGTGGATCCAGGCGCTGGAGGCGGGCGACGATCTGACGGGCAACTACGATAAGTCCATCATCCTGTCCAAGTACGAAAACGTCTCCGCGCTGCCCGCCGGTACCAAGCTGGCGCTGGTGGACGCGCAGACCGGCAAGGCGTACTACAAGACGCTCGGCGCGAACTTCTCGGGCGAACTGGCGCTGAACACCTTCGTCGCGGACGACGGCACCACGCCGTTCGAGCCGGTCAGCCTGTCCGAACTGCTGCAGATCACGGCGTCCGACGACAACGCCGGCGCGTTCGTCCGCTGCGACGCGGATGACGCTGACGCGCTGGCGACCGATACGAGCGGCAACACCTATAAACTCTATACCGAGGAACTGGAAAATCCCGGTCAGCGCTACTCGCTGAGCGCGGGCGTGAACAGTCTGACGGAGCGCTACTACCTGTCCATCTTCACCAACACGACAGACACCGGCATCGCCCGGTACGTTGCGGACTGCGCGAAGCGTCTGCCGGACACCTACCCGACACTCTGCGTCAGCAACGACGCGACGAAGCGTTCCGATATCATCCTCGGCAGCGTCTATACGATCACCACGACGCTGACCACCTCGGGCGGCGACGCCATGAACGTCCTGGACCGTACGGACGACACCGTCACCGCGAACCTGTCCACGAACATCCAGCTCAACGACGGCGCCATCTACCGCGACTACGTCGGCAGCATCTATCACAGCTTCCTGCTGCACCTGACGAAGACGAACGACGAGGGCAGCCGTACCGCGATCGTCGGCGACCCGACGGCGTCCGGCACCTACTCGATCGACGGCAGCGCGGCGGAGAACTACACCTCCGGCGTGGAGACCTACTGGACCGAGGACGGCGGCTACGCGCTGTTTACGGCGTCGGAGGATCTGCGCAGCAATCTGACCAATCCGGCGAAGGGCTACGCGACCACGATCACGGCGACCGTCATGCTGGACTACAACAGCAACGAGGGCGCGATCGAGGATCAGTTCCCGGTCCGTCCGTCGGATACGTCGGTCGACACCACCACCGGCACGACCGTGTTCGTCAAGTCGAACATCGCGTCCACGCCTGAGCGCACCGAGTTCAGCAGCACCAGCAACCGCGCCAACGACAGCGCGCTGGAGCGCTACTTCAGCGGTCTGGATATCAAGGAAGCCGTCCTGTCATACAACACGCTGTCCGCCACGATCATGGGCGACCTCGGCGAGCTGGGCGTCAACCCGCTCGATCAGGACATCGAGAACAGTGCGCTGATCAACACGCTGGGCGCGCTGAACTTCCGCGACGTCGAACGGCAGAGCGAGGGCTACACGCATCTGCGCGTTGCCATGACGCTCTCGCAGAAGTCGGACGGCTACAACACCAACTTGAACTTCTCGCAGTACTTCGACTCGATGCAGATCGCGGGCGTCGCGGCGTCGCTGAACACCACCACGGTCACGATGCTGCTGCCCAAGACGACGCCGGGGCTGACCTTCTCGCCGGACGGCTGTCTGGTGACGATCCCGATCGACTTCAACGTCAAGACCGGCACGCCGTTTGAGACGGCGGGCAAGACCTACTCCAACTACAAGGTCACGCTGGACGTCGATCTGGTGCAGGTCGAAAGCGAGACGGAGACGCTGCTGGTCAACGCCCGCTCGAACTACATCATCTACACCAACGCCCGCGTCATCCCCGACTTCATCACCTGACGCGGCGCACGGCGCACAAAACAAGGCTCCGTTCTCTTTTCAAAGGGAACGGAGTTTTTGTTGTATTTTTGATCGAAAAATGCTATAATATCTCCAGATTTTCCGGCGGGGTGAGCAATAAAATGTGGCACAGCGTGATACAGGGGATCCTGATCCCGTTCCTCGGGACGTGCCTCGGCTCGGCGTGCGGGTTCTTCATGCGCGGCGAGCTGAACGAAAAGCTGAAGAAATCGCTGGACGGCTTTGCCGCCGGCGTGATGGTCTCGGCGGCGTTTTTCAGCCTGCTGCTGCCCGCGCTGCAGGAGGCTGAGGGCATGGGGCGGCTGGCGTTCGTGCCGACCGTCATCGGGTTTCTCGTGGGCATGCTGTTCCTGCTGGCGCTCGACCTGCTGGTGCCGCACGTCCACAACGACGCCAGCGAAGAGGGCGTCAAGAGCGGCCTGAAGCGCACCACCAAGATGCTGCTCGCCATCGGACTGCACAACCTGCCCGAGGGCATGACCGTCGGCGTGGTCTTCGCCGGCTGGCTGTACGGCAACGTCAACATCCGCTACACCGCCGCGCTGGCGATGGCGATCGGCATCGCGCTGCAGAACTTCCCCGAGGGCGCGATCGTCTCCATGCCGCTTCGCGCCGAGGGCATGCCGAAATGGCGCACGTTCTTCTACGGCGTGCTGTCCGGCGTGGTCGAGCCGATCGGCGCGCTGCTGACGATCTTCGCGGCAAGCGTGTTTCTGCCGATCCTGCCGTATCTGCTGGCGTTTGCCGCAGGCGCGATGTTCTACGTGGTCGTGGAGGAGCTGATCCCGGAGATGGCAAAGGGCGAACACTCAAACGCCGCCACGCTGTGCCTTGCGGCGGGCTTTGTCGCCATGCCGGCGCTGGACGTCGGTCTCGGATAAAAAGGAGGGCAACAGATGAAAAAGATCCTCGCACTGCTTCTGACGGTCTCACTGCTGCTGGGCGTGACCGTGCTTTCCGTGTCCGCGGAGGAGATCCCGCGTGAGGATTTTGAAGCGGCGATCATCGAAACGGCGATGGCGTACTACAACAAGGGACTTCCCATACAGTACGATTCCAACCCGTGGACGATCCAGAGCAAGAACGACTGGGGCGGCGCCTGCCGCCTGACCTCCGGCGCCGCGCCGGAGGAGGGCAGCTCGGACTACACGATCTACTCGGTCTGCTCCGACTGGTGCTATGACGTCTATCATAACGCCTTCGGCTACGAGCTGATGGAGATCCCGCGTCTTTGCCGCACGGCGAAGATGCTGGCGGTCCCCGCGTCCGATAAGCTGGTCGCGTACAAGTACGATCCCACCGGTGCCGATACCGACGCCATGAAGGATCTCGACACCGCGATCACCACCGCGCGCGACGGTCTGCAGGTCGGCGACGTCATCGTCGGCTACGGCTCCACCGGCCACGCGATGCTGTACATCGGCGACTACAAGGGCGACGGCACGAGGTACGTCATCCACTGCTGGGGCGGCAAATTTGACGGCAATACCGGCGTGGATACAATTGAGACAAACGTGAGAAATGCCAACCCCGAGGGCGGCGCGATCCGCATCGACGACGTGATGGAAGTCTTCTCAGAGCCGAGCAACACCAATACCGGCGTGTGGAACCTGCGTAAGGCGACGTGTGGCAGCGAGGGCTTCACGGTGCTGCGCCCGTATCAGACGGACACGCTGTCGCTGACCGATTCGGCGCGGGTGCGCCTGCAATACCGCGGGCTGGAGGTCAACAAGGAGACCGACTTGTCGCGCTACCGCTCGCCGGAGACAGGACGCGAACTGACGCTGACCGTCACAGTCACGAATAACGGTACGGAAGACTATACAGGTCTGACCGTCACCGAACCGCTTCCCACAGGCGCGGTGCTGACCGACGCCGGCGGCGGCAATGTTGCGGACGGGCAGATCACATGGACGTTCGACGTTTCTGCGGGCGGCAAGGTCGAGCTAAGCTATACCGTGACCGTCACCGCAAGGCGCGGCGAGACCGTGACGTTCCCGCGCGGCGACGTCGGCGGCGGACTGCCCACGCGCATGTTCACGATGAAGGTCTGCGGCAGAAAGCTGCCGGAGGAGATCAAGGACCGTGCGCGTGCGCTGCGCGACGGCACGCTGACGGTCGACGCGGCGGACTATCTGCAGACGGACGATCCCATTGAGTTTGCCAACAAGATATACGCAAACGTCCTCGGCGTCCCGCTGGAGCTGCCGACGAATCTCAGCAGCTATATGACCGGTCTTTGCAAGCGGAAAACCGTCGGCGGCGTCGCCGCGAAATTCGGCGGCTGGATGTGGCAGCCGAAGACGGCGGTCGAAGACGACTGGCAGCGCATCCGTGATATGATCGTCCCCGATCATCTGGTCGGCTATTCGGTCTATCTGGACGACTCGCCGGACGCCCCGCGCGACGACTGGAGCGCGACGAACCGCGTGCAGGAGTACAAGCGGACGTCCTATGAGATCGGCGATATCTTCATCGCGCTCTCCGATCCCGACATACAGACGGTCAGTGACCAGAAAAACGTTCTGGTGTTCGTCAACCTCGGCGGCGGCAAGGTCGCCGTGCGCGACGATACCGTCGGCGCCCGCGTGGTCAATTTCAGCGACACCGTGGCGCGGTTTTACAACAAGAATTTCATCCTCGTCCTGCGCCCGACGCTGGCGTATGACGACGTCGCGGCGGGCAAGCTGCGCGTCATGGCAGGCGACCTCACCGGCGACGACGCCGTCGGCATGAAGGACGTGCTGCATTTGCGGCAGGTCATCGCCGGCGGCTACGACGCCGAGGCGGACGCGCTCGCCGCCGACCTCAACCGCGACGGGCAGATCAACATGCGCGATCTGCTGACGCTGCGGCAGCATCTCGCCGGCGGCTACGGAATCGTGCTGGAATAAAATTCCGCGGATGGTTTGTGCAGATTTACCACAAATCTGTCCGTCAAGTGCGGATAATTTTCGGAAGAATCCGCCGCAGAACGCACAAATGTCCTCAAAACAAGGACAATCACGACGGAAATCTACGATCCGACATGATTTCATCGGCAGATTGCCTATTGTCAGCGCGTTTGGAACGGGGTATAATTTGAAATACCCGAATTTCGGGCAAAACTTTTGTAAAAACATTTTATTTTGAGAGGGAGAAACATCATGAAAAAAATCATCGCATTGATCCTCGCACTGGTCATGGTCTGCGCGCTTGCCGCTTGCGGCGAGGGCGGATCGACCGCCTCGGGCGACGTCGTGAAGATCGGCGTGTTCGAGCCCCAGTCCGGCGACAACGGCGCCGGCGGTAAGCAGGAGATCCTCGGCATGCAGTATGCCAACACCGTAGCGCCCACCGTCGAGATCGGCGGCAAGACCTACAAGGTCGAGCTGGTCTACGCCGACAACGCCTCGTCGAACGACAAGGCGCCGTCCGCCGCGCAGACGCTGATCTCCAGCGGCGTCAGCGTGGTGCTCGGCTCCTACGGCTCCGGCGTGTCCATCGCGGCAGGCGATACCTTTGCCGCCGCTGCCATGCCCGCCATCGGCGTCACCTGCACCAACCCGCAGGTCACCTCCGGCTGCGACGTCTACTTCCGCATCTGCTTCCTGGATCCGTTCCAGGGCACCGTCCTGGCGAACTATGCCAAGAACGAGCTCGGCGCCACCAAGGCGTACTGCCTGAGCAAGCAGGGCGACGACTACTCCGGCGGTCTGGTCAATTACTTTGTCGAGGCGTTCGGCAAGGACAACTGCGTGCAGGAGACCTTCCCCGAGGGCACCAGCGATTACTCCACCTATATCACCAACGCCCAGAATCAGGGCT
>JAFSXP010000072.1 GCA_017443965.1 Oscillospiraceae bacterium | reverse complement strand
GGTCTGCGGCTACGGCAAGGCGGAAAAGCATCAGGTCATGGACATGACGCGCCGCCTTCTCAAGATGGAGCAGCCCGCAAGGCCGGACGACGCGGCGGACGCGCTGGCGCTGGCGCTGTGCCACGCGCGCTCGGCGACGTCGCTTCTGCACGGGTACGACTGGAAAGGATAGCCTATGTTTTATTATCTCAACGGCACGGTCGCGCTGCTGGAGGAAAACCTCGCGGTGATCGACTGCGGCGGCGTCGGCTACGCCTGTCACACGACGGCGTATACGCTCGCGAAGCTCAAGGTCGGCGAGCAGCAAAAGCTCTACACCTACTGCAACGTCAAGGAGGACGCGTTCGACGTCTACGGCTTTGCCACGCGCGAGGAGCTCGGCGTGTTCACGCAGCTTTTGGGCGTCAGCGGCGTCGGACCGAAGGCGGCGCAGGCGATCCTGTCCGCGCTGCCGCCGGACAAGCTGCGCCTCGCGGTGCTGACCGGCGACGAAAAGCTGCTGACCACGGCGAACGGCGTCGGCAAAAAGATGGCGCAGCGCGTCATTCTGGAGCTGAAGGACAAGCTCGGCGCGGAGGAGCAGCTTCCGCTCGGCACGTCCGCGACCGCGTCCGCCGAGGGCAAGGGCAAATCCGCCGAGGCGACGCAGGCGCTGGCGGCGCTCGGCTATTCGCCGTCGGAGATCGGCGCCGCGCTGCGCGGGATCGACGTGGAAAATCTCCCCGTCGAGGAGATCATCCGCAGGGCGCTTCGCGCCATGCTCGGGAGGTAACGCATGAGCATCGACTTTTCGCAGAATTATGACGCGCCGCTCGTCACGTCGTCACTGACGCCGCAGGACGACGGCGAAGTCTCCCTGCGCCCGAAATTCCTGTCGGAGTACACCGGACAGGAGAAGGCGAAGGGCAATCTGTCTGTCTATATCGAGGCGGCGAAGCGGCGGCAGGAGCCGCTCGACCACGTGCTGCTGTACGGTCCGCCGGGGCTTGGCAAGACCACGCTGGCGGGCGTCATCGCCAACGAGATGGGCACGAACATCCGCATCACGTCCGGCCCCGCCATCGAAAAGGCGGGCGATCTCGCCGCGCTGCTGACGAACCTTGCCGACGGCGACGTGCTGTTTATCGACGAGATCCACCGCCTCAACCGCGCGGTGGAGGAGATCCTGTATCCCGCGATGGAGGATTTCTCCATCGACATCATCGTTGGCAAGGGACCGTCCGCGAACTCGATCCGGCTCGACCTGCCGCGCTTCACGCTGATCGGCGCGACGACGCGGGCGGGGCAGCTGTCCTCGCCGCTGCGCGACCGCTTCGGCGTGCAGCTGCGGCTGGAGCTGTACTCGCAGGACGAGCTTGCCCGCATCATCCGCAGGTCCGCGTCGCTTTTGCAGATCGACGTCGATCCCGACGGCGCGCAGGAGATGGCTTCGCGTTCGCGCGGCACGCCGCGGATCGCAAACCGCATTTTGCGCCGCGTGCGCGATTTCGCGCAGGTGGAGTTCGGTGGCGTCATCACGCGCGAGGCGGCGGATCACGCGCTGAGCCGCATGGAGATCGACAAGCTCGGTCTTGACGCCGTCGACCGCCGCATGCTGACGGCGATCATCCGCAACTACGGCGGCGGTCCCGTCGGTCTTGACACGCTCGCCGCCACCATCGGCGAGGAGGCGGTCACGCTGGAGGACGTCTACGAGCCGTATCTGATGCAGATCGGCTTTTTGGCGCGCACACCGCGCGGGCGCTGCGTCACGCAGCTCGCCTACGCGCATCTCGGCATCGAGGGCGCGCAGACACAAATGGAATTTTAGGAGGAAGCTATGGGAAAACTGTTCGGAACGGACGGCATCCGCGGCGTCGTGGGCGAAACGCTCGGCTGCGCGCTGGCGTACCGCATCGGTCAGGCGACGGCGATCTCGCTGACCGAGGATAAGAAGGAAAAGCCGACCGTCGTGATCGGCATGGATACGCGCATCTCGTCCGATATGCTGGAAAACGCGCTGACGGCAGGGCTGTGCGCCTGCGGCGCGAACGTCGTCAAGATGGGCGTCGCGCCCACGCCGGCGGTCGCGTATCTGACGGTGCGCCTGAAGGCGGACGCGGGCGTGGTCATCTCCGCGTCGCACAACCCGTTTGAGCATAACGGCATCAAGATCTTCTCGAACGAGGGCTTCAAGCTCAATGACGAGCTGGAGGCGCGCATTGAGGACTATATCCTCGCCGACGGCGATCTGCCGGTCAAGACGCACGGCGACATCGGCAAGGTGTCCGACGGGCGTCAGCAGCTGGAGCTGTATCTCGACCATCTGGCGTCCACCGTCAGCGGGATATCCGGACTTCGCATCGCGGTGGACTGCGCCAACGGCGCGTCGTCCGTCACGGCGCGGCGGCTTTTATCGCGCTTTCCCATCGAGGCGGACTATATCCACGACACGCCGAACGGCGTCAATATCAATAATGGCTGCGGCTCGACGCATCTGGAGTCGCTTTCCAAGACCGTCACGGACGGCGGCTTTGACTTGGGCATCGCGTTTGACGGCGACGCCGACCGCTGCCTCGCCGTCGATGAAAACGGCGACGTGATCGACGGCGACCGCATCATGTGCGCGCTCGCCACGCAGATGAAAAAGGACGGCACGCTGCGCGGCGGCGGCTTCGTGGCGACGGTGATGTCCAATCTCGGACTGCACCGCTACGCGAAGGAAAACGGGCTGACGCTCCTGTGCGCCGACGTCGGCGACCGCAACGTGCTGGAGATGATGCAGCGCGAGGGCATGTGCCTCGGCGGCGAGCAGTCCGGCCACACCATCTTCCTCGACCACATGACCACCGGCGACGGACAGCTGACGGCGCTGCAGCTACTGCAGTACCTCTGCCGCACCGGCAAAAAGGCGAGCGAGCTGACGCGCGCGGTCGAGCAGTACCCGCAGGTCCTTGTCAACGTCTCCGGGCCGCACGACAACGCGGAAAAGGCGAAGCTTTTGAAAAATGACAAGTTGCAGGCGGCGATCCGCGAAGCCGAGGCGGCGCTCGGCGGCGAGGGGAGGATCCTCGTCCGCGCGTCCGGCACCGAGGCGCTGATCCGCGTCATGGTCGAAGCGCGGACGCAGAGCGTTGCGGAGGAGACGGCACAGAGCATCGCGAAAACCGTCGAAATATTACAAAAATAACGGATCAAATAAAAAATTTTTATTTACTATTGACAAAAGTTAGAAAAATGATATAATGACCGTGTATCGACCATAGTGTATGCGTTGGTCGTTCACGTCTTGGCTCCGTACTTACAGGCTTCTCTTTGTGGGTCGTGTGGAAAGCAACGGCTGAGATCTTACGGTGTTATCGGCTTCCGCCGTGACATATATCATATGGCGCGATCCGCGTCCGATCAGTCAAAGAGAGGTAAACAGCATGTACGAAGACAAGACTTTAGTTTGCAAAGAATGCGGAAATGAGTTCGTGTTCACTGCGGGCGAGCAGGAGTTCTATGCAGAGCGCGGCTTCCAGAACGAGCCCCAGCGCTGCAAGGCGTGCCGTGACGCGCGCAAGAACGCGGCTCGCGGTCCCCGCGAGTACTTCACCGCGACCTGTGCGGCTTGCGGCGGCGAGGCGAAAGTCCCGTTCGAGCCGAAGACCGACCGTCCGGTGTACTGCAGCGAGTGCTTTGCCCGCATGAGAGAGAACGGCTAAAGAACGTCCGAAACGGCGTCGGGAATTCCCCGGCGCCGTTTTCGTATGCGAAAAGCGCAGCGCAAATACTGCCGTCTGCCGTCTGTCCTGTCATCCTGAGCGCAGCGAAGGATCTTCGCAATCCGATGCGGCAGGCATCGGCATGAAAAAACTGCGTTGCCAATCAGCCGGTGCGAAGATTCTTCGTCGCATTCGCTCCTCAGAATGACAGGGTGGGAACTTCGCACCCGTAGGGGCGATTGTAAAATCGCCCGTCGCGTTCCCCGTCCTTTGCAGGGCGCGACGACCTCGGCGCGCCGAAAAGCTCCCGTCCCTGCGCAGGGCGGGATGACACATCCCGCCGCGTAAACGCTGCGGCAAGCACGCGTTTCTGCTTTTTGCACAGCTCCGAATTTTTTTACAAAAACACTTGCAAACGGCGACAAGGTGTGGTAGTATAGTCGGGCACGAAAGTGCAAACGCGCCGGTAGCTCAGTTGGATAGAGTGACTGGCTACGAACCAGTAGGTCGGGGGTTCGAGTCCCTTCCGGCGTACCAAAAAGAGAAAGCCCCAACGGGCTTTCTCTTTTTGATTGAACAAACAGGAAGGGACTCGAAAGCCGGCTCCCCTTGAGAGTGGAGCAGTCACGGCGCAGCCGTGACTGAGGGGTAGATACTCACTTCACCACTATCCCGCCGCAGCGGACACTCTGAAAGAAAATAGGCAGATTCAAGCGAATCGTTGGAATCCTTAACTTGCGGCGCTGTTACCGCGTTGGTATCATAGACGTGAAGGGAAGTGCGGCGCATGGATTTTGATATTCGCAGCTACGGCGCGGTCGGCGACGGCGTGACGAAAAACACCGCCGCGATCCAATCGGCGGCGGACGCCTGCCGCGACGCGGGCGGCGGCAGACTGCTGCTTGCGGGCGGCACGTATCTGACCGGCAGCTTCCGCATCTACGGCGGCACGGAGCTGCACATCGCGCCGGACGCCGTGCTGCTCGGCTCGCCGGACGTCGGCGACTATCCCGAGCGCGAGGGGCTGCGCCACGTCGTCAGCGACCTGCTGCCGCGCCACCGCAACGCGTGCCTGATCTTCGCCGAGGAGTGCGAGGCAATCTCCGTCACCGGAGCGGGCGTGATCGACTGTAACGGCGCGAGCTTTCTGCGTGAAAAAGAGAATTACGCCGAAAAGGGCGGCTGGCGGTTCGAGCGCATCGACGCGCCGACGCCGCCGCGCGTGGTGTTCTTCACCGGCTGCCGCGGCGTGCGCGTCGAGGACGTCACCATGCGCAGCCAGCCTGCGGGCTGGTCGTACTGGATCCACGACTGCGACGGCGTGCGCTTTGCGCGCTGCACGATCCGCGCCGACGTGGAATACCCCAACAACGACGGCATCCACATCAACAGCTGCCGCAATGTGCTCATTGAGGACTGCGATATCGTCACGGGCGACGACAGCATCATCGTCCGCGCGAATAACGCCTCGCTGGCGGAAAACAAGGTCTGCGAAAACGTCACGGTGCGCCGCTGCCGCGTGCGCAGTCACTCCGCCGGCATCCGCATCGGCTGGATCAACGACGGCACGATCCGAAACTGCACGTTTTCCGATATCGACATGACGGACACCAACGTCGGCGTCAGCATCATGCTGCCGGGGCGCGGGGAAGAGCGCCTTGCCGACGAGGGACGCGAGGCGACGCGCATTGAAAATCTGACGTTCCGCGACATCACGATGGACGGGATCTACAACCATCCCGTCAAGATCGCGGTGTCGGAAAAGGACTGCACCAAGTTTGACACGATCCGCGATCTGCGCTTTGAGCGCATCCGCAGCCGCGGTCTGGAATATTTCTACATCAAGGGCAAGCCGGACAATCCCGTGCGGGATATCACGTTCACAGACTGCGAATTTGAGAAGGTCGGCGACGACGTGCTGCCCGGCTGGCGCTTTCACGGCGCAAAGGACCGCAAGCCCGGCGCGCCGATGTGCTACGCGGAAAATATCATGATGAACAACGTGCGCTTCACGGTCTCCGGCGACATGGCGCCGGCGGCGGAAAAGGTGATCCGCAGCGAATCAAAATGAAGGGGAGGATACTATGGGTAAACTGAAAGTAGGCATCGTCGGCGTCAGCCGCGGCAGCGCGTACCTGCGCAATTACAGCGCGGGCGACCGCAGCGCGGTCACGGCGATCTGCGATCTGGACGAGGCGCGTCTTGCCCGCGCGGCGGAGAAGCTCTCGCTGCCGGACAGCGCGTGCTACACTGACTACGACGCGTTTCTCGGCGCCGACACCGATATCGTGATCGTCGGCACGCCGATCCCGCTGCACGAGCAGCAGGTCGTAAAGGCGCTGGAGGCGGGCAAGCACGTGCTGAGCGAGGTCACGATGGCAAACACCGTCGAGGGCTGCAAACACATCTGGGAGACCGCCAAAAAGTCCAAGGGCATCTACATGATGGGCGAGAATTACATGTACTTCCACTTCATCCGCGAGTGGAAAAAGTACATCGAGGCGGGACGCATCGGCAACATCCACTACGCCGAGGCGGAGTACGTCCACGACATCCGCGAGCGGCTTTACGACACCGGCACCCGTCCGGGCGAGAGCTACTGGCGCAAGTACCGCCCGCCGATCCACTACTGCACGCACTGCCTCGGGCCGCTGATGTGGCTGATGGACGGCGACTACGTGGTCAAGGCGACGGCGTCCGGCAACAAGGCGACCATCGTGGAGGATCAGTCCCTGTGGCCGTCCACGATCGACATGCAGGTGGCGCTTTTCGAGACGAAGCAGGGCAGGGGCATCAAGATCTGCCGCAGTCAGGTCACGCCGCGTCCCGAGCCGCACACGGTCTACTACAGCGTCTACGGCACGAAGGGCTTTTTGGAGAACACGCGCCACGGCAAGGACGTGGTCGGACAGCGGTACTTCGAGGGCTTCGACAAGCATTCGATGGACTTCGACTGCTATCAGAACGAGGTCGACGCGCCCGACAGCGCGAAAAACAGCCACGGCACCAGCGACTTCTACATCGCGCAGGACTTTCTGGACTGCGTCGAGTTCGGCAATAAGCCGTTTCTCAACGAGGACCGCGCGTTCGAGCTGACCATGCCGGGACTGATCGCGCACGAAGCGGCGATCAAGGGCAACGTCTGGCTGGACGTGCCGCATTTTGACTGAGGAGGTGCGGATATGAAAAAGTTCAAGATCGGCGTCGTCGGCATCCGCCGCGGCGGCACCTACGTCAAGGTGTTCCACAAGAGCGAGCGTTCGGAGATCGCGGCGATCTGCGACCTGAGCGAGCATAACTTAGAGGCGTCGGCGGAGGAGATCGGCCTTTCCGACAAGCAGTGCTATCAGGACTACGACAAGTTCCTCGACAACGACCTCGACGCTATCGTCGTCGGCACGCCCATCCCGTTCCACGAAGAGCAGGTCGTCAAGGCGATCAAATCGGGCAAGGCGGTGTTCAGCGAGGTCACGATGGCAAATACCGTCGAGGGCTGCCGCAACATCTGGGAGACGGTCAAGTCCTCCGGGCAGAAGTACATGCTCGGCGAAAACTACATCTATCTCGACTTCATCCAGAAGTGGAAAAAGTACATCGACGACGGGCGCATCGGGCGCATCCACTACGCCGAGGCGGAGTACGTCCACGACATCCGCGAGCGGCTTTACGACACCGGCACACGCCCGGGCGAGAGTTACTGGCGCACCTACCGTCCGCCGATCCACTACTGCACCCACTGCCTCGGGCCGCTGATGTATTTGCTAAGCGGCGACCGCGTTACCAAGGCGACGGCGTGGGGCAATAAGGCGACCATCGTCGAAGATCAGACGCTGTGGCCGTCCACCATCGACATGCAGGTCGGTCTGTTTGAGACGAAGGAAGGGCGCATCGTCAAGATCCTGCGCAGCCAGGTCACGCCGCGGCAGAAGCACATCGTCACCTATCAGGTGATGGGCACCGAGGGCTTTTTGGAGAGCGGACGCACCGCCGGCTACAACACCGTCGGTACGCGCTACTTCGCCGGCAGCGACAAGCGCGCCGTCCCGATGACGTGCAACGGCACGTGTCTGGAGACGCCCAAGTCTCTGCGCTTCGGCGGTCACGGCACCAGCGACTATTTCGGCGGACAGGCGTTCCTCGATTATCTGGAGTTCGGCAAGGAGCCGTTTACCACGGTCGACCGCGCCGCCGAGCTGACGCTGCCGGGTATCATCGCGCACGAGACCGCGCTCTCCGGCGGCGTCTGGAAGGACGTGCCGCACTTTGACTGATATGTTCATCAACTACGCCCACCGCGGCGCCAGCGCCTACGCGCCGGAAAACACCATGTCCGCGTTTCGGCTCGGGCTGGAGCAGGGCGCGAACGGCATCGAGACCGACGTGCACCGCACGAAGGACGGCGTTCTCGTGTTGTTCCACGACGACACGCTCGACCGCGTGACCGGCACGGCGGGCAGGATCAAGGACTTCACCTGTGCGGAGCTGCGGCAGCTCGACGTCCGCATGGACGGCAAGACCGACAAGATCCCCACGCTGGAGGAGTTTTTGCAGGCGTTCGCCGGGAAAGATCTCCGCTTCGCCGTCGAACTGAAGCAGGACTTCACCGAGACAGACGTGATCGATCTGCTGCGCCGTTACGGCGTGACGGAAAAGACCACGCTGACGTCGTTCAGTCTCAACTGCCTGATGCGCGCCGCGCTGTACGCGCCGGAGTTCAAGATGGGCTACCTGACGAACGACGTAAACGACATGACCGTTCGCGTGGCGAAGACCGTCGGGCTGACGGAGCTTTGCCCGCAGGCGAAGCTCGTCACGAAGGCGCTTGTGGAAAAGCTGCACGCTGAGGGCTTTTCCGTCCGCGCGTGGGGCGTGAAGACGGAAGCGCAGATGCGCGCGGTCTACGACGCCGGCGCGGACGGCATGACCGTCAACTTCCCCGATAAACTGCGCGACTACATGGCAAAATAAAAAAGACGAGGCAAACGCCTCGTCTTTTTTTATACCTGATATTCCAGTCTTCGGATGATGTGATCCTGATATTCCTTGCTCAATTCGTTGAAGTAGCCGCTCCAGCCCCACACGCGCACGATCAGTTCGGGATAGTTTTCCGGGTGCCGCTGCGCGTCCAGCAGCGTCTCGCGGTTGACGGCGTTCAGCTGCAGCTGATGCCCGCCGCGCAGGATGAACTGCCGCACCAGTTCCGCGGTCTTTTCGATGCCGATGTCGTTGCGGAACACGCTGTCGTGGATCTCGACCGTCAGCGGCCCGCCGTTGATGATAGAAAGTGCATATGCGTTTGCTGTTGTGAGGAAAGCCCTCGTTTGAGAATCATCGGGCATGTATAGGTGGTTACCCCGTGGGAATAATAGTTCACAGCAAACTCAAGAGGTCTGCAGGCGTTAGAATCGTGTGTTCAGGTTGTTCATCGGTGGATTGTGGTTCGTGGTAAGCTCCAAGTCCACGAAGGACACGGACACTATGCATTCCAATACGATTTGCGGGAGCTATGTCATTATCAAGCCGATCACCAACCATAACTGCATTTTTAGCGAGGCAATTCGCCTCAGTCAATGCCCATTGAAAGATAGCTTGATCAGGCTTTGAAACACCTAATTCCGCAGAAGCAGCGACCACGTCAAAGAACTGACGAAGGCCCCAATTAACAAGTCTCTGTTCTGTACCGGGATTCTGGTTGGCAATTATCCCAAGTTTGAAACCATGACGGTTTAATTCTGACAGTGTTGTTAGGGAATCCGGATATGGCACTTCATCTTCGCTATGCCAAGGTGTTTTTCTGAGACCAAAGAATTCAATTGCTGCCTGATCGCCCGGACGCCCCAGATGAATCATTTCGAGACGTTTCTCGCAATACGCTTCCTTTGTAACATTAGTTCCTTTGGTCATTTCCCGAATCCTGCGTAGGTCTGCTTCGGTTTCGTCAATCAAAGTTGAACCAAGATCAAAAAAGATCCAGCGTATATCATTCATCCAATTTCACCTCCACAGCTTCGCTTTTCTTGCCGTCTATTATACCGGCGATGTATGAACATTTCTACCGATAAAAACAGCCGGGACACCCCGACTTACACAACTTACCCCTCAAACGCCAACTTACCCCTCAAGCGGCAAACCCGGCGGAGGAATCATTAAATTGTATCAATCTCGGTGTTTTTATATCGTAAACCCTGCCGACCATCGCGTATTTGCCGCCCGCCGTGCGGTGATACGGCAGCAGTTCGACCGATTTCGCGCCGTGCTCTTGCAGCAGCGACGCGACCGCGCGCAGGTTTTCCTCCGTGTCGGTCACACCGGGGATCAGCGGCACGCGCGGGATATACGGCACGCCGGACTGCGCCAGCGCGCGGAAATTGCGCAGGATCGGCGCGTTGTTTTGACCTGTCCACCTCTCGTGCGCTTCGGCGTCGATCAGCTTCAGATCGAACAGAAACAGATCGGCTTTTTGAAGAACTTCGTCGAAGACCTCGGCGGGCGCAAAGCCGCTCGTCTGCACCGCGGTGTGCAGCTTGCCGCGCAGCCGGTCGAGGCAGGCGAGCAGGAATTCCGGCTGCGCCAGCGGCTCGCCGCCCGAGAACGTCACGCCGCCGTTTTCCAGAAGCGGCGCGCATTTCAATACACGCGCCGTCAGCGCATCGACCGTCCACCTTTCGCCGCACCGGCGCAGAAGCCCGTTCGGGCAGGCAAGGCGGCTTTCCTCCGTGTACCCCAGCCGCTCGCCGGTTTTTTCGGCAAGCCGCTCACACGCGCCGCAGTGCAGACAGCCGTTCGGACTGCGCACGATCTCCGGCTCGGGCCTCTGCCCCTCGGGGTTGTGGCACCAGCGGCAGCGCATCGGACAGCCCTTCAGAAACACGGTCGTGTGGATGCCCGGTCCGTCGTAGATGGAGAACTCCTCTATGGAAAAGACGATCCCGTCCATACGATCCCTCCGCGGTTTTGCGTTCTTTTTCCTATTATACACGACTGCCGCATGATTGAAAAGAGCGTTTTTTCGGACGCGCCGAACGAAAAAACACACAAAAAAAGCCGCCGACGGTTGACAGTTGCGGCGGAAAATGATAGATTAGCATTATGCAAAACACGGGTCGGACAAAACGTACGTTCGGCGCCGCAAAAAAAGATGACGCCGCGCAGCGCGGCAGGGAGGAAGAAACATGGCAGTTCAATTTGAAAGCATCAACCTGAGCATCGAGGGCTACAAGAAGATCTGCATGGGCGCGTTCCTTGCGCTCGGCATGACGCAGCAGTGCGCGACCGAGGTCACGGACAATCTGCTGTTCGCCGATATGCGCGGCACCAATTCCCACGGTCTTGCCCGTCTGAAGCAGTACACCACGCAGGTCGGCAAGGGCTTCATCATCGCCGACGCGGAGCCCGAGATCGTCAGCGAGCGCGGCGGCGCGCTTGTCATCGACGGCCATAACGGTCTCGGCGCGCACACGTCCACCTTCGCCATGAAGAAGACCATCGAAAAGGCGAAGCAGGGCGGCATGGCGTTCTGCACCGTGCGCAACAGCTCGCACTACGGCGTGGCGGCGTACTACTCCACCATGGCGCTGAAGGAAGGGCAGATCGGTTTGGCGTTCACCAACACGCTGCCGTTCGTCGCGCACTACGGCTCCATGAAGGCCTGCACCGGCACCAACCCGCTGACCATCACGATGCCGTGCGAAAGAAACTACGACTTCTGCCTGGATATGGCGACTTCCGTCGTCGCACGCGGCAACATCGTCAACTGCGCGCGCGAGGGCAAGGAGATCCCCATCGGCTGGGCGTGCGATAAGGACGGCTATCCGACCACCGATCCCAACGCCGCGCTGACGGGCTACTGCCTGCCGCTCGGTGCGGACCGCAACTACAAGGGCTCGGGCATCTGCCTCGCCATCGACATCCTGTGCGGCGTGCTCAGCGGCGGCTGCTCCGGTCTGCAGGTGCGTCCGATGCCCACCGTCGCGCCCGAGGATCTGCACAAGGGCCCCGGCATCTGCCACGCGTTCGGCGCGATCGACATCAACTATTTCATGGACGTGGACGAGTTCAAGAAGAAGATGGACGATCTGATCGACGAGCTGAAGGCGCAGCCGCTTGCCCCGGGCTTCGAGAAGATCATGATGCCCGGCGAGCCGGAATACCTGCAGTACGACAAGCACAAGGCGCTCGGCAGCGTCGAGATCGCGCTGGAGAACTTCCACGAGGTCTGCGAGATCTGCGAAAAACTCTGCCCCGAGGTCAACCCGAAGGACTACGTCGTCGCGTAAAAGCATACATCAAAGAGCCGGTCATCCGACCGGCTCTTTTCTGTTTTCGCACCGCACCCAAGCTCCCCTTGAGTAACCACTGATTCATTCCGGCTGCGGCGCTGGCTTGGTCTTACACGCCGCAAATGCGCCTCGAAAACTTGAAATACACAAAGTATTCCTGCGTTTTCTCGTCTTTTTGCAGCGCAAAATCCCTGCGTCATCGCTCTTGCCTGCACAAATCAGTGGTTACTTGAGAGGGGAGCTGTCGAGCGCAGCGAGACTGAGGGGTAGAAAAGCCTCCCTCTTTGTGGGAGGTGGCATTTGCGAAGCAAATGACGGAGGGAGTCACGCTCCGTCCCGCCCGCAGGCGACATGTAGGGTCGATTGTAAAATCGCCCGCGTTTCGCACCGTTTTCCGGCTCGCATTTTCTTGACAAATCGTGCCGTTTATGGCAAGATACGTCTGTTAAATGTAAGGAGCTGATCGCATGCCCATCTGTATCCCGCCCGACCTTCCGGCAGCCAAAACTCTGCACGAGGAAAACATCTTCGTCATGGACACCGACCGCGCCAGCAGCCAGGACATCCGGCCGCTGCGCATTCTGGTGCTCAATCTGATGCCCACCAAGATCGCCACGGAGACGCAGCTTGCGCGTCTACTCGGCAACACGCCGCTGCAGATCGAGATGGAGCTGATGACGGTCAGCCGCAAGACAACGCACACCTCGCAGGAGCATATGCTGGCGTTCTACCGCACGTTCGACGCGTACCGCGACCAGTATTTCGACGGCATGGTCATCACCGGCGCGCCGGTCGAGCATCTGGCGTTCGAGGATGTGGACTATTGGCAGGAACTGTGCGACATCATGGCGTGGAGCAGATCCCACGTCTACAGCACGCTGCACATCTGCTGGGGCGCGCAGGCGGGACTTTACTACCACTACGGCATCGAGAAGCACCCGCTGGACAAAAAACTGTTCGGCGTGTTCGAGCACCGCGTCACGCACAAGGGCTCGATCCTGTTCCGCGGGTTTGACGACGTGTTTCTCGCGCCGCATTCGCGCCACACCACGATCTCCCGCGCACAGGTCGCCGCCGAGCCGCGGCTGAAGATCCTCGCGGAAAGCGACGAAGCCGGCGTCTACGCCGTGTCGAACGACGGCGGGCGGCAGATCTTCATCACGGGACATTCCGAGTACGACACCATGACGCTCGACGCGGAGTACCGCCGCGACAAAAACGCGGGACTTCCCATCGAGATCCCCGTCAACTATTTCCCCAATGACGACGACACATTAACGCCGCTTTGCACGTGGCGCAGCAGCGCGCATCTGATGTTCTCAAACTGGCTGAACTACTTCGTCTATCAGGCGACGCCGTACGCGCTCGGCGACCTGACCGCTCTGTAAGGAGAAACAATATGAAGATCGGCGAACTGCTGAAAAACGGGAAGTACTCGATCTCCTTCGAGGTCTTCCCGCCCAAGACGGACGCGAATTTCGCCTCCGTCCGCACCGCCGTGCGCGAGATCGCGCGGCTGCATCCGGCGTTCATGAGCGTCACCTACGGCGCGGGCGGCGGGACGGATCGTTACACGCTGGAGATCGCGCGGGAGATCGCGCGCGAGCACGGCGTGCCGTCGCTGGCGCATCTGACGTGCGTCGCCTCCACGCGCGAGACGGTGGCGCAGAGGATCGCGGAGATCCGCGCCGCGGGCGTCGAAAACGTCATGGCGCTGCGCGGCGATCTGCCGGAGGCTTCCGACGCCTCGACATGGGCGTACCGCCACGCGGTCGACCTCGTGCGCGAGCTGAACGCGACCGCGCCGGAGCTTTGCATCGGCGGCGCGTGCTATCCCGAGGTGCACCCCGAAAGCCGCGACCAGCGCGAGGATATCCGCTATCTCAAGGAAAAGGTCGACGCCGGCTGCGATTTTCTGACCACGCAGATGTTTTTCGACAATGCGCTTCTTTATAACTTCCTCTACAAGATCCGCGAGGCGGGCATCACCGTGCCGGTGCTGCCGGGCGTTATGCCCATCACCAACGCGCGGCAGGTCGACCGTGCGGTCAAGCTGTCGGGCTCATTCGTGCCGCAGCGGTTTAAGAGCATCGTCGACCGCTTCGGCAGCGACGATGCGGCGATGATGCAGGCGGGCGTCGCCTACGCCACGGACCAGATCATCGACCTCTACGCCAACGGCATCCGCCACGTGCACGTGTATTCGATGAATAAACCCGCCGTCGCGGCGGGCATCCTGCGGAATCTCTCGGAGATCATCGGCAAATGATCCGCGTGGTGACTTGCCCGGAGCCGGCATGGGACAGAAAAGAGATCGCGCGCTACGCCGGCTGGCGCGGCGAGCTGAATGAAGCGGCGCCGCTGATCGAGGACTGCATCCGCGAGGCGGCGCCCGTGCTGCAATATCGCGCGGTCTATTCGGTTTTGCCGATCGACAGGTTAGACGGTCTGCGCTTCGGCAATCTCGCATGCCGCAGCAAGACGCTGGAAAGGGCGCTTTGCGGCTGCGACAGCCTTGTGATGCTGGCGGCGACGGTCGGCGCGGGCTTTGACCGGCTGCTGCAGAAATACAGCGTGCTTTCGCCGTCCCGCGCGGTGCTGCTGCAGGGGCTCGGCGCGGAGCGGGTGGAGAGCTTATGTAACGCGCTGTGTGCCGACATTTCAGCGTCGCTCTGCCCGAAACGCCTCGCGCCGCGCGTCAGCCCCGGCTACGGCG
This sequence comes from Oscillospiraceae bacterium, assembly GCA_017443965.1. Lineage (GTDB taxonomy): Bacteria > Bacillota > Clostridia > Oscillospirales > Oscillospiraceae > RGIG3566. The sequence goes on along the minus strand of JAFSXP010000072.1, from coordinate 13,684 downwards.
ACATCCCGATGGAATTGCAGCGCGGGATCTTCGCCGCGCTCGACTGCGAGCGCAAGATCGGTCTGACGCTGACCGACGGCCTGCTGATGACGCCGTCGAAATCGGTCACGGCGATCGCGGGGATCACGGATAAGGCGCAGGCGCACCGTACCGGCTGCGCCGCGTGCGACAAGAAAGACTGCGCATTCCGAATGGAGGGAACGGAATGAACGTTTTGGAGTTTCTCAAACACAATATCGTTTTCCTCGACGGCGGCACGGGCACGATCCTGCAATCGCAGGGACTTCAGCCCGGCGAGCGTCCGGAGCGGTGGAACCTCACGCATCCGGACGAGATCGCCGCGCTGCACCGCGCGTACTTCGACGCGGGGTCGAACATCGTCGCGACGAACACGTTCGGCGCGAACCGCTTACACTTTTCCTCCGACGAGCTGGCGCGGATCATCCCCGCGGCGGTGGAAAACGCCAAAACCGCGCGGCGGGAGTGCACCGCGCCGCAGGAGAAATTCATCGCGCTCGACGTCGGTCCCAGCGGCAAACTGCTGAAGCCGCTCGGCGATCTGGATTTTGAGGACGCCGTCTCGCTCTTTGCCGAGACCGTGCGTCTCGGCGTGCAGGCGGGCGTCGATCTCATTCTGATCGAGACGATGGGCGACAGCTACGAGACGAAGGCGGCGCTGCTCGCGGCGAAGGAGAGCTGCGGCCTGCCCGTGTTCGTGTCCAACGCCTTCGGCGCGGACGGCAAGCTGATGACCGGCGCGGACGCGGCGGCGATGGTCGCGTTGCTCGAGGGCATGGGCGCGGACGCGATCGGCGTCAACTGCTCGCTGGGACCTGAGCAGCTCGCGCCCGTCGTGCGCGAATATCTGCAATATGCCTCGGCGCCGGTGCTGCTCAAGCCGAACGCCGGTCTGCCGCGCGAGGAGGACGGCAAAACGCTCTTCGACGTCACGGCGGCGGACTTCGCACGCCTGACGGCGCAGCTCGTGCGCGAGGGCGTGCGCGTCGTCGGCGGCTGCTGCGGCACGACGCCGGACTACATCGCGGCGCTCTGCAAGGAGCTTGCAACAGAAAAACCCGTGCCGGTCACGGAGAAAAACCGCACGGTCGTCTCGTCGTACACCCACGCGGTCACGTTCGGCGAACAGCCCGTGCTGATCGGCGAAAGGATCAACCCGACGGGCAAAAAGCGCTTCAAGCAGGCGCTTGTGGACGGCGATATCGACTATATCCTGAACGAGGGCGTGCGCCAGCAGGACGCGGGCGCGCATATCCTCGACGTCAACGTCGGTCTTCCCGACATTGACGAGCCCGCCATGCTGGAGCGGGCGACGTGCGAGCTGCAGGCGGTGCTCGATCTGCCGCTGCAGCTTGACACCGCGCATCCCGACGCGATGGCGCGGGCGCTGCGCCGCTATAACGGCAAGGCGCTTATAAACTCCGTCAGCGGCAAGAAAGAGAGTATGGCGGCGATCTTCCCGCTGCTCAAAAAGTACGGCGGCGTCGCCATCGCGCTGACGCTCGACGACAGCGGCATCCCCGCCGATGCGGAGGGGAGAGTCCGCATTGCCGAAAACATCCTCAAGACTGCCGCCGCATACGGCGTTTCCAAGAAAGACGTCATCTTTGACACGCTGGCGATGACCGTCAGCGCCGAGCCGAACGCCGCGCGCGTCACGCTGGACGCGCTGCGCCGCATCCGGAAAGAGCTCGGCGCGAACACCTCGCTCGGCGTCTCGAACGTCTCGTTCGGACTTCCCGCGCGCGACTGCCTGAACGCCGCGTTTTTCACTTCGGCGCTGGAAAACGGACTGTCCGCCGCCATCGTCAACCCGTTCTCCGCGGAGATCATGAAGGCGTACTACGCCTTCCGCGCGCTGCACGGTATGGATGAAAACTGCCTCGACTACATCGCGTTTTCCGCCAAGCTTTCAGACGCGCCCGTGCAGCCGACCGACACGGAGCAGACGCTTCAGTCGGCGATCCGCCGCGGACTGAAGGAGCAGGCGGCGCGTCTCGCCAAGGCGCGGCTGGAGACGGAGGAGCCGCTGTCGCTCGTGCAGACGGACGTCATCCCCGCGCTCGACGCGGTCGGCAGGGAATTCGAGGCGGGACGGCTGTATCTGCCGCAACTGCTGATGAGCGCCGAGGCGGCAAAGGCGGCGTTCGAGGAGATCAAAGTGCGCATCCCCGCCCGCGGCGCGGGAAACAGAAGCGAGTTCGTGCTTGCCACCGTGCGCGGCGACATCCACGACATTGGCAAGAACATCGTCAAGCTCCTGCTGGAAAACTACGGCTTCCGCGTGCTGGACCTCGGCAAGGACGTGCCGGAGGAGAAGATCGCGGACGTTGCCGCCGAGCGCCGTGCGCCGATGGTCGGGCTCAGCGCGCTGATGACCACCACCGTGCCTGCGATGGCGCGGACGATCGCGCTTTTGCGCGAGTGCGCCCCGTGGTGTAAGGTCGTCGTGGGCGGCGCGGTGCTGACGCAGGACTACGCCGACAGGATCGGCGCCGATCACTACGCGCCCGATGCGATGGACGCCGTCCGCTGGGCGGAGGAGACCGAAAAGCAATAAAAGAAGCCGACGGAGAACACGGTTTTCCGTCGGCTTCTTTTTTCAGTTGCCCTGCACCGTGTCGGCGATCTGCGTCACGCCGGACTTGATCGTGTCGGCGACTTCGCTCGCGACCTGATACGGCTTCGACTGCTTCGGCAGCATCATCACGGCGGCTGCGCCTGCGAGCATGCCGATCCCCAGACTGATGGCGGCTGTCTTGATCTCCATTGCGATCCCTCCTGTCGGTAGTATCTCCCGAAGCGGGATTTTCATGCGACGAAATAGGGTTGCAATCGCGAATAAAAGTGTGGTATAATTAACAAAATACAAAAAAGGAGGGATCTTCTATGGCGATCGACGCACTGCAGGAAATGATCCGCAAGACGAAGAATCCGTCGATGGTCGGTCTCGATCCGATCTTAGAGCTGATCCCGGAGGAGATCACGAAAAAAACGCGCGCCGAGCACGGCGATACGCTGAAGGCGGCGGCGGAGGCGTACCGCATCTTCTGTTGCGAGATGCTCGACGCGCTGCACGGCACGGTGCCCGCTGCCAAGGTGCAGACGGGCTGCTTCCAGGCGCTCGGCTTTGAGGGCGTCGCCGCGATGGAGCAAGTCCTCGCCTACGCCAAGGAGCTGGGCTATTACGTGCTGATGGACACCATGCGCGGCGACGTGGACTGCACGGCGGAGGCGCTGGCGCAGGCGTATTTCGGCGGCGTCACGGTGGGCGAAAAGACCTGGCTGCCGTACCCGTGCGACGCGGTGATGACCAACGGCTATCTGGGCAGCGACGGCATCATGCCGTTCACGCGCTTCTGCAAGGAGGGCAAGAACGTCTTCCTGCTGGCAAAGACGTCCAACAAATCCTCGCGCGAGGTGCAGGATATCCTCGTCGGCGGGCGCAACATCTACCAGATCATCATGGACCTTGCCATGCGCTGGAGCCTCGACATGTACGGGCAGAAGGGCTATTCCGAGATCGCGGTCGCGGTCAGCGGCAACCACCCGAAGGTGCTGCAGGAGATGCGGCGGCAGTACGACCGTCTGTTCTTCCTCGTGCCCGGCTACGGCGCGCAGGGCGCGAACGGACGCGACGTGCAGTACGGCTTCGACCGCTACGGCTACGGCGCGGTCGTCTGCGCGGGACGCAGCATCCTGTATGCGTTCCGCAAGACCGGCGACACGGACTACAAAAAGTGCGCGCTGGACGCGGCGGAGAGAATGCGCGACGATATCTGCAGTTATGTGACTGTGTTATAAGTACGGCGCTCGGCGGCGGCAGGGAAGCACCCTGCCGCCGTTTCGCTCACATGTGATGCCGTCCGTATGCGGTTTGCCCATATCCTAAAAGGTCGCGGCCTTGCACGGTTATTGTCTGCCGCGCGGCGGGAATTATTCTTGAAAATAGCGGAAAACGACAAAAGACGATGCTGACGCATCGTCTTTTGTCGTAAGTTAAGTCACGCTTTTCGCGCTTTTGCGGTCAGAAGCTGCGCCAGCAGCACGCCGCAAAGCATCAGCGCGCAGCCGAGAAGCCCGCGCGGCGGGATCACCTCGCCGAGGATCAGCCAGCCGAACACCGCCGAAAAGACCGACTCGGTGCACGACGTGATCGCGATCAGCGTCGCGTCGAGGAACTTTATCGCGATCGCCTGCAGCGTGTACGCCACGCAGCACGCGAAGACGCCTGAATAGAGGATCGGCAGCCGGCAGCGCAGGATCGCCTGCATATCCGGCTTTTCAAAGATCACCATGCACGCGGCGGAAAGCACGATGCAGACGGCAAACTGCGACGCGACGAAGCGCAGGCTGTCCTGCCCCTCAACGAAGCGGTCGACCGACAAAATGTGCAGCGCGTAGACGACCGCGCAGAGGATCGTGAAGATCTCGCCCATGCCGAGCGTCAGCGGCCCGTCGACGCTCGCGTCGATGCACAGCAGGTACAGTCCCGCGACGGCGATCACGATGGAGACGAAGATCAGCGGATGCACCTTTCTGCCGAGGAAGATCCCGAACAGCGGCACCAGCGGCACGTAAAGCTGCGTGATGAAGCCGCATTTTCCCGCGGTGAAGCCCGGCTGCGCCAGTCCGTACTGCTGCAGGATCGACCCGGCGAACAGCAGCACGCCGCAGATGAGCCCGCTGCGCAGCAGCTTCTGCTTTTGCTCCTGCGTGCGCGGGATCAGCGGATCGTCGGGGCGCAGGCGCGTACGCACGAGGATCACCGCGACGAGCAGCAGGAAGCCGATCAGAAACCGGACCGTCTGGAACGTGAACGGTCCGACGAATTCCATGCCCGCCGATCCCGCCACGAACGAAAGTCCCCAGCACATCGCCGCCGCCAGCATCATCAGCGTGCCCTTGACCTGCTTGCCCATCGTCTCACCGCCCTGTCAAAAAACTACAGCAAGACTATCATGTTTTTTGTCAAAAGTCAAACTTGTATGCGCGGTTTTTTTGTGGTACAATGCGTAAAAACGGGGGAGGGACGGGGCATGGAACCGCTGTATCTGCCGACGCTGCACACGCTGGAAAACGACAATGTCTTTACGGGGAGTTTCGGCGCGCTCCGCTTCAAGGTCACGCCGCAGACCACCATGCGCGAAGACGACCCGCGCGAGGTCGACGGCGAGAAGAGTACGCTCCGCGCAGAATACTGGCACGGGCCTTTTTGCTATGAGAAAAGTACGATCGAGGGGGAGCGAACGTTCCCGCTGACGAAAGACGGAAGGGAAGCGCTCTTAACGTGGCTGAACGAACTGGCAAAGTAAACTCGCATACCGCCGTGCTCGCGGTCATCGCCGCGGGCGTGCTGTGGGGCATCATCTGCATCCCGACGAAGGTGCTGGCGGCGGGCGGACTGGGACCTGTGCAGATCACCTGCTCGTGCATGGTCTGCGCGGCGGTGCTTTTCTGCGGCTTTCTGGCGATCCGCGATCCGAAAAAACTGCGCTTTCGCCTGCGTGACATTTGGATGTTTCTCGGCACGGGCGCCATCGGCGTCGGCGGCGCCAGCGCACTGTATGCCTACACGATGCTGCAAAGCCAGGCGTCTGTCGCGGTCGTGCTGATGTACACCTCGCCGATCTACGTCATGCTGTTCGGCGCGCTGCTGTTTCACGAAAAGATCACGCCGGTCAAACTCATTGCGCTGGTGATGTGCCTTGCCGGCTGCGTGTTCGTGACGGGCATGCTCGGCGACGCCGAGACGATCACGCCGCTCGTGCTGCTGACGGGACTTCTGAGCGGCCTGACGTTCGGGCTCTACACGGTGTTTGACCGCATCGCGCTGCAGCACTACGACACGATGACCGTCACGGCATATACGTTCGTGTTTGCGGCGGCGATTCAGTTACCGCTCTGCGACGTCGGCGGCGCCGTGCGGATCTTCGCGGCGGATCCCTCGCTGATCCTCTGGCGGCTCGGCGGCGCGGTGTTCTGCTCCATTTTGCCCTACGCGCTCTACACGTGGGGGCTCAAGCGCATGGACAGCGGCACGGCGGCGATCTTATCGTGCGTGGAGCCGCTGGTCGGCGCGGTCGCGGGCATCGTGATCTATCATGAGGATCACAGCCCGACGAAACTTCTCGGCATCGCGCTGATCCTTGCCGCGGTGATCCTGCTCAGCCCGCACGAAAGAAAGAAAAATGTGTGATTTTTGCTTGCATTTTCCGGAAATGCGTGGTATGCTGTCTGCGTATTGTTGAAAAACGCCACTTATTCCGATAACAGGAGGAACTGATATGAAACGATATATCGCTTGGCTGCTCGCGGCGGTCCTTCTTCTCTCGCTCGTGCCGTTCGCCTCGGCAAGCAGAGAGATGACCGGCGATCTGAACGGCGACAGCAGCGTCGACATGCGCGATCTGCTGATGCTGCGCCGCTGGTTTGCCGGCGGCTACGGCGTGGTGCTGGACGAAGAAGACGCCGATCTGGATCACGACGGCAGCGCCACCGTGCGCGACCTCGTGCTGCTGCGGCAGTATCTTGCCCATGGCTACGGCGTGGTGCTGGAGCCGTGGACGCCCAAGAAGTTCCGCCTGACCATGACGCTGACGACAGACAATCCCGCCTATGCCGATCAGTCCGTCACGGGCGTCTACACGTCCGAGCTGCGGCAGAACGCCATGCTGGACGGCGCGATGGCGATCGTCAACGACAAGATGGACGAGGTGACGGAGAAATTCCGCAGCGCCGGTCTGCATGATCGTCTGGATTCGATGCTCGATGCCTACACGGCTTCCGTTCTCGCGGGAGCGGGCACCGACGAGTGGAAGGATTTTGTCGCCTCCACGACCGAAGATACGGCGAGCATCGTCAGCCTGAAGGACGAACTTTACGACGACGTGACGCTGGCGTATAAGGACATCGGCGTCGGCGAATGGAATATCACGTTCGCCGCCGACGGGAACAACTACACAGCAAACCTCGTCATCGAGTACGTGGCTGCGTAAAAACTAAGCATAAACCGCACGGTTTTTGGGCGGTGCGGACAAGGGATGTTGCAGCCGCAAAGCGGATCTTTTCGTGCGATACTGCGTTATCAAAAGAGGGAATCCGACAGGATTCCCTCTTTCTCTGCCTTGTCTCGCGCAAAAATCTCTCGCTTTGCGGTGCGAAGCAGTTTTGAGCCAGCAATTTTTCGTCAAGACAAAGCACAAAATGCGGGCAATCCTGTCGGATTACCCGCATTTTTAATGCAGTATTGGCGGAAAAGGGCGGCTCAAAACCTACAACATCCCTTATCCACACCGCCCTTTCCGTGCGGTTTTTTTGTACTTGACAAAACGAACACTGTTCGTTTATGCTGAAAGCAGGAAGTATCAAGGGGTGATTTTATGTCCAGAAGATCGCTGACGCGTGAGGGGATCGTCTCCGCCGCGCTGCAAATGATCGACGAGAAGGGAACGGACGCGTTTTCCGTCCGGCAGTTGGCGTCGTCGCTCGGCGTGCAGGTGTCGTCTCTCTACAATCACATCGAAAACGAGAACGATCTGCTGCTGGAGGTCGCGAAGCGAACGGGTGAGATGTACACCGACTTCGTCGCCGGGAGGATGGGCGATCTCCCGCTCGACGAGGCGATCTTCAAAGCCGGCGACGCGTTTCGGGAGTTCATCCGCGCGCACCGGTATCTGTACGAACTGATGCTGGACGGCAGATGGGTCGGCAACGCGGAATTTGCCGAGGCGAACGAACGGTTCACGCAGCCGATCTTCTGGATCCTCAAACTGTACGGCGTGGAGGATCCCGCAGAAATGGAGCATCTGTACGTCGCCATGCGGATCGTCACGCACGGCTTTTCATCGCTGGACGCGCTCGGGGTGTTCGACGGGCTTTCCGTCGACACCACGGAGAGTTACCACAGAATGATCGGCAGCGTGATCAAAACGATGAAAGCACCGGGTAAGAAAGGAGACTGACGCCGTGAAAAGAAGCATATTAAGATGCGGTTTGCCGCTGCTGCTCGCGCTGGCGTGTCTTTTCGGCACGGCTGTGAACGCCGCGGCGGCGCCGTCGAACGCGGAGCCGTCCGTCAACCAGTATGAGGTCGTCTCGCCTGTGCCGTCCGGCACCTCCATCGAGCCGATCACGCAGCCGGCGCGTCTCGACACGCTGGAGGGCAAGCGCATCGCGCTGGTCGGCGGCAGTTTTTCCGCCTCCGTCACGCACGCGGTCATCCGCGACCTGCTGGAGGAGAATTTCCACTGCACGACCTTTTACATGACCGACGAGATCGGCAAAAGCGGCACGTTCAATCCCAACAGCGTCAGCGACAAATCCCGGCAGTTCCAGCAAAATCTCATCGACTACAAGATCGACGCCGTCATTTCCGGCAACTGCGGCTGCGGCATCTGCACGGTCAAGGAGACCGGCAACGGTCTCGCCGCCGAGTACGTCGGCGTCCCCGCGGTCGTCGTGGGCGCGGTGGCGTTCGTCCCGCAGATCGAATCGACGGGCTATAACCGCGGCGTGCCGGTCGTCAGAACGGCGCACTATCCGGGCGCTTTTGCCAGCGACACGACGGAGGAGCAGCAGCGCAAGGCGCGCGAGATCCTGTACCCGCAGATCGTGACGGCGCTGACGACGCAGATCACGCAGGAGGAGGCCGACCGCATCGCGGGCGACGTCGCAGGCGTGCATTACGATGATATCGTCTTCACCGGCTCTTTTGAGCGCGTGCAGCAGTTCTACGAGGTCAACGAGATGTCCGACGGTCTGACCGTCGTGCCGCCCACGCGGGAGAAGGTCGAATACTATCTGCAATTCACCACCTACGGCGCCGAGGATATCGTCAACATAAAGGACGGCGAGGTGCAGGACGTCCCGCCGGCAAACCGGAAGATCAACGCCTATCAGGTCGCGGCGAACGCGATCATGGCGGGCTGTCCGCCGGAGTATATGCCGCTGTGCATCGCGATCGTGCGGTGCTTCGCCAACGGCTACTTCTATAAATCGCTCGCCAGCACGCACGGCTGGACGCCGTACGTTCTTGTCAGCGGCCCCATTGCGCGGCAGCTCGGCTTCTCGCATGAGGACGGTGCGATCAACGAGCAGGCGAACAAACTACTCGGCAGATTTATCTCGCTCGCGATGCTGAATCTCGCCGGCTATAAGATCAAGGAAAACCGCATGGGCACGTTCGGCTATCTGCAGCCGTTCGCGTTCGCGGAGGACGAGCAGGCGTGTCTCGAGATCGGCTGGAACCCCTACCACGTGGAAAAGGGCTACAGCCTCAACACGAGCGTTATCACCTGCGGCTCCACGCTGACGTGGGGCAATCCTGTCACGATCGGGACGGCGGACGCCGAAAAGGCGCTGCAACTTCTCTCGTGGGACGTGACCGAGAAGCAGCAGAACGGTCTCGGCAACACCAACCCGCGCGAGGCGCGCATGATCTGGCTGACAAAGGACGCAGCCGCGCTCATTGCGCAGGCGGAGGGCTGCGGCAGCAAGACGGGTCTGAAAAACGCGCTGGTCGAGTATGCGCGAAGACCGCTTTGGATGCGCACCTACGCCCACTTCTGGGCGAACACCGGCTCCAAGATCCACCTGAACACCACGTTCGACCGGCACTATATCGACCTCAAGCGCGGCGTCTCGACCGAGAACGTCGAGCGCGACTACGTGTCGTCGACCGCCGCGCCCGAGTGGCTGCGCGGCGTCGTGCCGTTCGAGACGATTGATACGACGCAGACGGTCGAGCAGAGCAATACCGGCTTCGTCATCACCGGCGGCGATACGGAAAGCAGCTTCAAGATCATGCCGGGCGGCGACTGCTGCTCGTTCAATCTCAGCCTGCCCCGCAACTGGGACACGCTGGTCGCGGATAAGTACGAACCGATCGCCGGTTTCTATCTTGCACAGTGAAGCGCGGAGGGAGGAGAATACCATGAAAGCAAAGCTTTTGCGCCGTGTGATCTCCGTGCTGCTGTGCCTGCTGACCGCGTTCGGCACGGCGTTCGCCGCGGTGCTGCCCGACGGTTACGAGGAGGATTTCGAGCAGCGGGGCGTCACGTATCAGTCTCTCGGCGTGCTGGAGGATCAGTACGACCTCATCGAGCCGGCGAACAACCTGTTTCCCGTGATCTCGCCGCGGAGCGGGATCGACGAGCATCTGTTCTTCAAGGGCACCTACGAGCAGGTGGAAAACGAGTTCAGAAGCCGCGGCATGACCGACGGTCTGCCGATCATTCCGCCGACCAAGATCAAGGCGGAAAAGTTCCTCGGCTACTCGCCGTACGAATTTGACAGCGTGGTCGCCGTCGTGGACGGCAATGAGGTCAAGGCGTATCAGGTCGCGGCGAACGCCATCATGGCGGGCTGCGCGCCGGAGCATCTGCCGGTCTGCATCGCGTTCACCGAGGCGCTGAGCGATCCCGAGTATCTGGACAGCCTCCGCTCGGGCGAACTCACGCCGATGCTGTACGTCAACGGGCCTGTCGCCCGTCAGATCGGCGTCGATCACACGCAGGGCATGACGACCGAGGAGTGCAACGTCGGCATCGCCCGCTTTATGGAACTCGCGCTGATCAACCTCGCGGGCGTCGAGCGCATGGGCGCGTTCGGCAACGTGCAGCCGCTGGTCTTTTCGGAGGACGACGCGACCTGCGTGAAACTCGGCTGGAAGCCGCATCACGTCGAGGCGGGCTATGCGCTCAACGACAGCGTCGTCACCGCGTCGTCGTTTGCGATGTGGGGCAACAACGTGACGCCCGCCACCGATCTGCCCGAGGAGATCATGAAGGTCATCGCGTGGGACGTCACCGAGAAAAACCTCGGCGGCCTCGGCGCGAAGTCAATAGAGGAAAACGCCGGCACGAGGCGGCTCATCTTCATCACGGAGTCCGTCGCCGCCGCGCTGGCAACGAAGTACAAATCAAAAGACGCGCTGGAAAACGCGCTGATCGTAAACGCCCGCCGTCCGCTGTGGATGCGCGCCTACGCCTATTATTACGCCAATACCGTCGGCTCGCAGATCAGTTCCTTCGAGGCGGCCTGCCGTGCGCTGCGCGCCGCGGAGACGGAGGACGCCGCGGTCACGGCGTCGCCCGCGTGGATGAGCGGCATCACCTACGCGACGATCGAGACGGTCGCCGCCATGCGCAAGCATAACACCGACATCATCGTCACGGGCGACAGCTCGCGCAACAAGACGCAGGTCATACCGGGCGGCGTCTCGGTCATGCGGGAGATCCGTCTGTCCGACCGCTGGGACGCGCTCGTCACAAGCATGAACTACAACCCGCTGGCACACTTCTATCTGACCGAGCGCGATCAGACCGTCACGCCGCCCGACGCCGTGCCGTCCGCTTTGACAGACGGGACGTACAGGATCCTCGACCCGGCGACGGGCGAGACCTATCTCACGCGCGCGGGCAGGGTCTACTATGACGCCGCGGCAGCGACTCTGCACTGTTACGCGCAGGGCGCGTCCGCATCGTCGACGGTCACGCTCGATCCCGACGCGGACGGTGCGTTTATCTCGTATCTTGAAAATCTCGGCTATAACAGTTCCTTCACCGTGCGCGGCGGGCGCATCACGGACGTCACGATCCGCTTTTCCTCGAACGACCGCAAGCTCCAAAACAACACCCTCGCGCTGACGGCGCAGTCGTTCGACGGGATCGGTCTGACGCTCCACGCGAACAACACACAAAACAGCATCGCCGCGGGCGGTCTGGCGAAGGACGGCGCGACGGTGGAACTTTCGGACACCGTCACGTCGTTCACGGCGGACCTTGACGGCACGCTCGTCACGGGCGATACGACAAGCAACGGCTTCGTCACGCTCCGCGGCACGACCGTCACCGTCGACCCGACCAAAGAGTCGGGCGCGACGGCGGTCTTAGGCGCGGCAAACGCGAACGGCACCTACCGCACCGTGACGTTCGTCAACGGCGGCGACGGCGCGTATACCGTCACCTACCGCACCGCGGACACGCTCTCTCTCAAGGAGTCGACGGTCTGGCTGAAGGGCTCGTTCAACGGCTGGCAGGCGACCGACGCCTTCAAAAAGACGGCGGGCAGCGAAGTCCTTTCGGCAGTCAAAGAACTCCCGGCGGGCACGTACACCTTCAGCGTCCACGACGCCGGAAAAGACGTGTGGTACGGCAAGGACGAGACCGTGATCGCCGATGAAGCGAACCGCCTTACTCTGACGAACGCGGGCGGGGACTGCACGCTGCAGGCGACGGGCGGCGCATACGAATTCAAGTTCGAGCCGTCGACTTACAAGCTCTCCGTCTATCCCGCGGCGCAGGTTACCGTCCGCGGCGATCTGGACGGCGACGGCAGCGTCAGCATGCGCGACGTGCTGCTGCTGCGGCGGAGCCTCGCGGGCGGCTACGGCGTTACGCTCGATCCGTCCGCCGCCGACCTCAACAGCGACGGCAATACCGATATGCGCGATCTTCTGTATCTGCGGCAGTATCTCGCCGGCGGCTACGGCATCACGCTTTGAGCAATCAAAAAACCGCACGGGTTTTCCCCGTGCGGTTTTTTGTTGCTTGTTATCTTGCCGCCTTGACCTTGATCCAGAGTTCGGACAGCGTCTTTTTCAGCACGTCGTTGTCCGTGAACGCTTCGTCCTTGTCGTAGCCGACGCGCGGCATATACGCTTCGTTTTCGGCGTACAGCTCCTCGTCGGTGGACATGACCTCGCACACCTCGGCGTTGGGGGAGGTGTAGCCGACGGTCTCGGCGTTGTCATACGCCGCCTCGTAGGTCAGCATGTAGTTGATGAACTCATGCGCCAGCGCGGGATTTTCGGCGTTTTTCGGAATGACCATGCAGTCATACCAGATGTTTGTGCCCTCGTTCGGCATGAAGAAGCTCATATCCTCGTTTTCGTCGAGGATCACGGTGGCGTCGCCGCTGTAGACCACGGCGATATCCATGTTGCCGCCGATCATGCCGTCGATGACCTCGTCCGTCACGTAGGTCGGGGACATCCGGCGGTTCATCTCCAGCAGCCATTCGTAGGCGTCGTGAATTTCGTCCTGATCGGACGTGTTCATCGAATAGCCCAGCGCCTTGAACGCCATCATGAACGAATCACGCTCGGAGTCGTAGATATAGGTGCGTCCGGCGTACTTGGGATCGCGCAGGACCTCCCAGCCCTCGTTTTCCATGTCCTCGGGATCGACGTTTTCGTGGTTATAGACAAGTCCGACGCTGCCCCAGAAGTAGGGGACTGCGTATTCGTTTTCGGGATCGAACGGCAGATTCTGCACGTCCTCGGAAAGCTGGCTCATGTTCGGGATCTTTTCGAGATCGAGCGGTTGCAGCATATCCATCTTCATCAGCCGCTGGATCATATAGTCCGAGGGGATCAGCACGTCGTAGGCGTCGCCCGCCTGCAATTTTGCGTACATCATTTCGTTGGAGTCAAAGTTCTCCACGATCACGTGTACGCCGTACATGCTCTCAAAGTCCGCGATGACATTTTCGCCCAGGTATTCGCCCGGCAGATACAGCTTCATCGTGTCCGAGCCGTACTTCTCAATCGCCGCCTGCGCTTTGTTTTTCTGCGCTGCGCTGCCGAAAACGATCCCGCCGATCACGGCGACCGCCAGCACGCCTGCGATCACGGCGTACAGCGCCTTGCTGCGCTTTTTCTCCG
>JAFSXP010000071.1 GCA_017443965.1 Oscillospiraceae bacterium | reverse complement strand
GCGCCTCCGCGCTCAGCTTCGCGCCGCCGACGTACGTCTTGATGGTGTTCGACGGGATGTCGCCCACGAAGCCGCCGTTCGAGACGATCATCTCGCCCTGAAACGCCGTGACCTTGACCTTGTAGCTGACTTCTGCGGTCTGTCCCTTCGGCACGTTCACGTTCCACGTGATCACGCCGTTTTCCGCCGTGCCGCCGTTCGTAATGCTGCCGGGCACAAGCTCCGTACCGGCGGGAACGCGCTCGGTGACGCGCAGACCGGTGTAGTCCTTCGGCGAATCGCCGCTGCGCTCGCAGACGGTCTTATACACGTCGCAGTCGGAGTAGTTCTTCAGCTTGACGGAATAGGTCAGCTCCTCGCCGGTATATGCCGTGCCGAACGGGGTGATGTTCACGGTGCGGTCGATGTCCAGCAGCGGGTACTGCTCGCGCGTGAAGGTCTTCGCGGGAATGGTCCAGAAGCCGTTTTTCAGCTTGTCGTTCGCCGGGTTGCCGTCGCCGTCGTCCTGCAGCAGCTGGTTGATCGGACGGACTGCCGTGAACCTGTCCAGCTTGTCGATGGTGTAGCTCGACCAGTTCGGGTCCGTGCCGTTGACCAGCACGTCCTCGATCTTATACAGCAGATAGACGGCGCCCTGCGGCTCCGGCGCCTCTGCGCCGGACGTCATGTTGTACTTGCTGCCGCGGCAGTCGATCAGATAGCCGTCGCCGACGTACAGCAGCGCATGACCGCCGCCGGGCACAAACCAGACCATGACGTCGCCCGGACGGAGGTTTTCCTTCCAGTTCGAGATGAACGCCTTCGTCTCGTCCGCGGTGGAGAACGAATCGCGCGTCATCCCGCGCGCCTGCGCCTCGCCGCTGATCTCATAGCTGTCGTTTGCATAGCGGATCAGCGTGGTGCCGTAGCTGTCGGACAGCGACCAGAACATCGCGGTGATCGCGTCCAGATAGTCCGGCGAATCGAACACGCGGATGCCGATGCCGTCCGTGAACGTCTTGCAGCAGAAGTCCGAGCAGACCGAGTAGATCGTCGTGTCCGACGTGCCGTCCTCCGGCACCGCGCCCTCGCTCAGACGGTACTGCCCGCCGTAGAACTTGCTCAGCTCGGTGATGACCTCGGAGCAGTACTGCAGCTTGCCGACCTTGGCAAAATGCGCCCATGCGCTTGCGACGACGGCTTTCTCCAGATCCTCGCGCGTCGGCGCGACGGTATCCAGATACCGCGCCAGCACGGCGCAAGCCTCGGCGCGCGTCGTCGTGCCCTTCGGCTCCAGCTTGCCGTTCTTGCCGCCGATGACGTTGTTCTTCACCGCCCACGCAAACGCGTCCACGGCGTACGCGCTGACGTCCCCCTTGTCGGGGAACGCGTCCAGCGCCGCGGCGTCGACCTTCTCCGCCTTCGACCAGCGGTACAGGATCGTCACCATCTGCTCGCGGGTGAGGGAGTCCTTCGGCGCGAAATTCAGCGACGTCACGCCGTTGACGACGCCGTTCGACGACGCCCAGTCCACGCCGTCGGCGGACCAGGTGCCCTTGACGACGTCGACGAACGACGACGCCTTGCCCGTCGCGGGCTTGCCCGCGGCGCGGTACAGGATCGTCACGAACATCTCACGCGAAAGCGTGCCGTTCGGGTCGAACTTCTCCGCGCTCACGCCGTTCATCAGTCCCGCCTTGACCATTTGGTTTACATAACCTTCGTACCAACTGCCCTTGGCAACGTCTGCGTAGACGGGCAGTTGGATCTCAGAGGCAAAAGCCGCGGTGCCCAGCGACAGCAGAATCACTGCTGCCAGCAGGAGAGAGATGAGTTTTTTCATACGTTCGCTCCTCTCAGTTCAGTTTGCCGGTGTTGATGTCTGCGAACGCCTGCGAAGGACGCATCACAAAGTAGTAAGACCACTCGATTCCGTTTTCGGGATTCTTCTGCAGCAGGTCGGCAAATTCCTTCGCGCCCGCCGCGCCGCTGAAGTCATGCAGGATATAGCGCGGCGTCTCCTTGACGGCGTAGTGCGCCATGATCATCTTGCCGTCGCCGAGATACACGCCCGCCCAGTAGTCCTTCGGGCTTGCCTTCATGCCGGCGAGCATCAGCGCGTCGCCGATCTCCAGCTTGTCGACCGTCAGGTCCACCTTGTTCTCATATTTGGCGAAGTAGGGACCGCCGCAGTAGCCGGGGACCGGCAGTCTGCACACCTGTGCGACGTCGTCCGTCGGCTCGTAGAACGGGACGTACTGGTTTTTCTCGTTGACGTCTCCGCCCATGCGGTCGCCGTTGTTACGGTACATCAGCCCGCAGAGCGTCACCATGGTGCGCTGCTTGGTCAGCTGTGCGAAATCCAGACCTGCCGCGGCGTACACGCTCTCAACGAACGTGGTGTTCGAGCCGTTGTAGGCGACGTCGGTCTTGCCTGCAAGTTCCTTGAACTTTGCCTTGCTCTCCTCGGTCAGCGGCGTGGAAGCGGCCGCCGCGCCGGCCGGCTCTTCGCCGTAGGTCGGCTCCGTGCCCGCGTAGGGCGCGAGGACGGCGCCCGTCAGCGTCGGGCGCAGCAGGAAGAACGTATCCTGCGCGTATGCCTTCCACAGCACCTCGTCCAGCGCGTCGCCGGAGATGCAGTCGATGTGGTTTGCTGTCGTATTCGTCAGCATCCGTCCGTCGCCCGTGGCAACGCCGACGCGGACGTCCGCGACCTTGCCGGACTCCGAGAGGTTGGCGTAGACCAGAATGTCGCCCGCCTCCAGATACGACGGATGGAACTCGTTGATCATCTTCGTGTTCGTCAGCGTCTTGTAGCCGCCCTGATAGCCGGGCAGGATCATCGCCGCGGCCTCGGCGATCTCCGCCTTCGGCTCGGTCTTCTCCACAAGCACCTTCTTGGTCACCTTGTTTCCGGCGTACGGGACGCGGCGGGAGCCGGAGCCGTGCGTGACGGATTTGTAATCGTACAGGCCGCTGACCATTTCATCGACCGTGGGCAGATCCAGCGTCAGACCTGCCTTGGCGTACACACGCTCGGCAAAGTCCAGATCGGTCGCGTTCGCGCTGATGTTGTAGGTACCGCGCCAATCCTTGACCGGCGTGTCGGCGATCTTCTGCAGCGCGGTCTGCACGTCCGCGCCGAGCTTCGCGCCGCCGACACGGCTGACGATCGTGTTCGACGGGATGTCGCCCACGAAGCCGCCGCCGGACGTGATCGTCTCGCCCTGCGCCGCCGTGACCTTGACCTTGTAGTTGAGGTCTGCCGACGCGCCCGCGGCGATGTCGACCTTCCAGGTGATCATGCCGTCTTCATACGTGCCGCCCGCGCTGATGCTGCCGGGAACAAGCTCCGTGCCGACGGGGATCTTCTCGGTGACGACGAGGTCCTTATAGTCGACCTTGCCGTCGGGCTTGAAGCGCAGATACTGCTCGGAGTCGCTGCGGTTCGTGATCAGCACGCGATACGTCAGCTCCTCGCCGGTATATGCCGTGCCGTAGGGCGTGATGCTGACCGTGCGGTCAATGTCCATGACCGGGTACTTCTCGCGCGTGAGCGCCGACGCGGGCAGTACATACACGCCGTTTTTCGGCTTGTCGGTCTCCAAAGCGCCGCTGCCGCGCTCGAGCAGGATATCGTTCGCGCGGAGCGCGACGAAGTATGCCGATTTGTCCAGCGCATAGGCTGTCGTGCGCATCGGATCGTCGCCGTCGACAAGGATATCCACCACGTTGTACACCCAGCGCACCGAGCCGCCCTGCTCTCTCGGATCGGTGCCGGTCGTCATGTCGTAGGATTTGCCGCCGCAGTCGATCAGCCAGCCGTCGCCGATGTACAGCATCGCGTGGCCGCCGTCGCCGATGTGGATGTCCATGATGTCGCCCGGACGCAGGTTTTCTTTCCAGTTCGTGATAAACGCCTTCGTCTCGTCCAGCGTCTTGCCTTCCGCTTTCGTGATGCCCTGCGCCTTCGCCTCACGGTCGATGTCGTAGTCCGCCGCCATGTAGCGGATCATATCGCCGCCGTAGCCCTTGGAGATCGCCCAGATCGCCTCGGTCGTCACGTCGAGATAATCGGTCGAATCGAACATGTAATAGCCGGTGCCGGCGTAGTATGCCTTATAGACGAAGTCCGAGCAGACCGAGTAGATCGTCGTGTCCGACGTGCCGAACTCCGGCATGGCGTTCTCGGTGATGTGATAGGGGCTTTCGTAGTATTTGCCGAACGTGTTCAGCGACAGACCGCAGTACTGCATCTTGCCGCCGGGACCCTTGGCAAAGTACGCCCACGCGCCCGCGACGACGGCCTTTTCAAAGTCCTCGCGTGTCGGCGCGATCGTTTCGAGATACCGCGCCAGCACCGCGCAAGCCTCGGCGCGCGTCGTGGTGCCCTTCGGCACCAGTTTGCCGTTCTTGCCGCCGATCACGCTGTTCTTGACCGCCCACGCGAACGCGTCGACGGCGTACGAACTGACTTCTCCCTTGTCAGGGAACGCGTCCAGCGCCGCCGCGTCGGCTTTCTCCGCGCCGGACCAGCGGTACAGGATCGTCACCATCTGCTCGCGGGTGAGGGAGTCGTTCGGCGCAAAGGTGGTCGCGTTGTAACCGCCGACCACGCCGCCGTTCGCCGCCCAGTCTACACCGTCGGCGTACCAACTGCCCTTTGCTACGTCCGCGAACGAAGCGGGCTTGCCGGTGGCGGGCTTGCCCGCGGCGCGGTACAGGATCGTCACGAACATCGCGCGCGACAGCGTGCCGTTCGGGTCGAACTTGCTGTCGCTGACGCCGTTCATCAGTCCCGCCTTGACCATTTGGTTTACATAACCTTCATACCAACTTCCCGCGGCGACGTCGCCGTATTTGGCCGTCTTGGCGGGGGAGGCGAACACCGTGCCGCAGAGCGACAGCAGCAGGATCGCCGCCAGCAGGAGAGAGACGAGTTTCTTCACAAAGAACAACTCCTTTAATAAATATGCACAATCATTATACCGAACAAGTTCCGACGTTGTCAACGACAGACGGACGCCCGTTGCGACAAAAAACGATGTTCCCGTATGGTGAAATTGCACAACAAAAGACCGCTGCGCAGGCAGCGGTCTTTTGTTTTAAGGCTTACGGCAGCTTGCCGGTGTTGATGTCGGCGAACGCCTGCGACGGACGCATGGCGATGTAATACTCCCACGCGTCGCCGTTTTTCGTGTTGTTTTTCAGCAGCTTGGCGAATTCCGCCTCGCCCTGCTCGCCGCCGAAATCCCTGAGTTGATATTCCAGCGAGACGGACTTCGAGTACGTTGCAAGGATCATCTGCGTGTCCGACAGCTTGACGCCGCACCAATAGGTGCTGTTCGAGCGCTTGACCAAAAACAGTACGTCGCCGATCTCCAGCTGCGCGAACGTCGGGCTTTCGATCGTGTCGCCGGTCTTCGCCATATCGGGACCGCCGCGGTAGCCGTCCACCAACAGCGCGGTCAGCTTCTGCGTCTCCTCCGTCGGGTCGAAGATCGGGGTGTAGAGGTAGTTGCTCTCGTCGGAATCGCCTCTGCCGTTGCGCATTATCGTCTTCATCAGCGTGACGATCGTCTTCTGCTCGGTCAGCTTGGCAAGATCAAGACCGGCAAGCTTGTAGACGTTTTCGGCAAAGCTCGTATTCTTGCCGTCCCACGCGGTGCCGCTCTGCGCCAGCACCGTGAATTTTGCCTTGTTCTCCTCGCTCAGCGGGGCGCTCTTGATGCCGCCCGCGCTGATAACGGGCTCCTCGCCGTAATTAGGCTCCGTGCCGTTGTACGGCTTGGTCACGTCGACGGAAAGCGACGGGCGCAGCAGGAAGAAAATGTCGTAATAGTACGCCTTCCACATGACCTCGTCCGTGAAGTATTGGTTGTCGGCAACACCGAGCTTTTTGTCGCTGCGCAGACTCAGCAGGCGGTTGTCGCCCGTGGCGACGGAGATGCGCGTTTCCCCGACCGCGCCGTTTTCGCTTGTCAGCACATAGACCAGGATATCGCCCGGCTCCAGATAGGACAGGTGGAACTCGTTGATCTGCGTGCTGTGATCCAGCATCGTGCTTGCGCCGCCGATATAGCCGGGTACGATCATATCCGCTACGGCGGCAGCCGCTTCACCCGGCTTGTCACGCAGCGCAAACGCCTTACCGCTCACCTTGCCGCGGGAGACGTACGGCTCGCGCCGCGAGAGGGAAGAGAAGCTGAACTGCTTAAACTGCATCAGACCGTTTACGATCTCCTTGACCGTGGGCAGCTCCAGCTCGACGCCGCACGCCTTGGCGTACACGCGCTCGGCGAATTCCAGATCGGTCGCGTTCGCGCTGATGTTATACTGTTCGCGCCACGCCTCCACCGGCGTATCGGCAAGCTTCTGTAAGCCCGCGACCGCCTCTGCCGACAGCTTCGTGCCGCCGACCTTGTTTGTGATCGTGTTGGACGGGATGTCGTTCACCCAGCCGCCGGTCGCAGTGATCGTCTCGCCCTGCTTCGCCGTGACCTTGACCTTGTAGCTGACCGTCTTCGTCTCGCCCGCGGGGACGTCGACCGTCCACGAGATCACGCCGTTTTCCACCGTGCCGCCGCCCGTGATGCTGCCGGGGACAAGCTCCGTGCCGGCGGGGATCTTCTCGGTCACGGCGAGCGCCTTAAAGTCCGTCTTGCCGTCCGTCACGGATTTCGTGTACTCCTCGTGGTCGGAGAGATTGGAGATCTTGACCGAATAGGTCAGCTCCTCACCGGTATATGCCGTGCCGTAGGGCGTGATGCTCACGGTGCGGTCGATGTCCATCAGGGGGTTTTGCTCGCGCGTGAAGGTCGACGCGGGGATCGTGAACGCGGGATTTTTCACCTTGTCGTTCGCGGGATTGCCGTCGCCGTCGTCCTGCACCAGGATGTTCGTGGGACGCAGCACGATGAGCCATTCGATATTATCCAGCACGTACGTCTTGTTGAACTTGACGGTATCGGTGCCGTCCAGGAAGATATCGGTGACCTTGGCGGAGTGCCATACCGCGCCGCGCGGCTCCGCAAGCTCCACGCCGGTATCGCGCGTGTACTTGCTGCCGCCGCAGTCCAGCGTCATGCCGTTGCCGACGTACAAAATCGCGTGACCGGTGGGGACCAGGATATCGCCCGGGCGCAGGTTCTTTTCCCAGTCGCGCAGGAACGCCTTCATCTCGTCCAGCGTCATATACGGCACGTTCGCCAGACCGGACGCCTTGTCGCCCTCGGAAAGCTCGTACTTGTCGCTCTTGTACCGCGCAACGGTCGCGCCGTACTGATCGCCGAACTGCCAGAACGCCGTGGTCGTCGCGTCCAGATAATCCGGCGAATCAAACAGGTGATAGCCGATGGCGCTCACGTAGGTCTTGTAGCAGTAGTCCGAGCAGACCGAGTAGATCGTCGTGTCCGTCGTGCCGTATTCGGGTGCGGCATTCTCGGTCAGGCGGTACTGACCGCCGAAATACTTGTTGAAGCCCTTGGTCAGCTCCGCCGAGCAGTATTGCAGCTTGCCGACCTTGGCAAAGTACGCCCACGCCGCCGTTGAGATCGCCTTTTCCAGATTCTCGCGCGTCGGCGCGACGGTCTCCAGATACCGCGCCAGCACCGCACACGCCTCGGCGCGCGTCGTCGTGCCCTTCGGCACGAGCTTACCGTTCTTGCCGCCGATGACGTTGTTCTTCACCGCCCACGCAAAGGCGTCGACCGCGTAGGAGCTGACCTCCGCCTTATCCGGGAACGCGTCCAGCGCCGCCGCGTCGGTCTTTTCCGCACCCGACCAGCGGTACAGGATCGTCACCATCTGCTCGCGGGTGAGGGAGTCGTTCGGCGCAAAGGTGGTCGCGTTATAGCCGCCGACCACGCCGCCGTTCGCCGCCCAGTCCACGCCGTCGGCATACCAGCTGCCCTTGGCGACGTCCGCGAACGTCGACGCCTTGCCGGTCGCGGGCTTGCCCGCGGCGCGGTACAGGATCGTCACGAACATCGCGCGCGACAGCGTGCCGTTCGGATCGAACTTTTCCGCGCTGACGCCGTTCATCAGTCCGGCGGCGACCATTTGGTTTACATAATTTTCATACCAGCTTCCCGCAGCGACGTCGCCGTAGACGGGCAGCTTCATCTCCGAGGCGAAGACCGTGCCGCAGAGAGAAAGCAGCAGGATCGCCGCCAGCAGCAGAGAGACGAGTTTTTTCATAAAAACAGCTCCTTTTCGGGTGGATATACAAAATTATAATGCGAAAAAGCGAAACCTGTCAATTCGGTTTTCTTTCATAATTTTCAACAAATACTATGTCCGGATTGAAAAAGCGATTGCAAAGAGGTGTGGGATATCGTATACTTGTGACAAATCAAAACGAGGTGATATCTATGGCGCTTACGGATCTGGAGATCGCGCAGGCATGCGCGATGGAGCCGATCACGGCGATCGCTCAACGCGCGGGCGTTGAGGAAAAGTATCTGGAATGCTACGGTAAAAACAAGGCGAAGGTCGATCTTGCGCTGCTGCGGGAGGAACCGCGGCGCAGCGGCAAGCTGATCCTTGTCACCGCCATCAACCCCACGCCCGCGGGCGAGGGCAAGACCCCCACGACCGTCGGACTTGCCGACGGACTGCGCCGTCTCGGCAAAAACGCGATCGTCGCGCTTCGCGAGCCGTCGCTCGGTCCGGTGTTCGGCGTCAAGGGCGGCGCGGCGGGCGGCGGCTACGCACAGGTCGTGCCGATGGAGGACATCAACCTCCACTTCACCGGCGACTTCCACGCCATCGGCGCGGCGAACAACCTCTTAGCGGCGATGCTGGACAACCACATCCAGCAGGGCAACGCTCTCGGCATCGACGTGAAGAAGATCACCTGGAAGCGCTGCGTCGATATGACCGACCGACAGCTCCGCTTGGTGGTGGACGGC
>JAFSXP010000070.1 GCA_017443965.1 Oscillospiraceae bacterium | reverse complement strand
CGGGCAGAAGCAGCGCGTCGCCATCGCGGGCGTGCTGGCGATGCACCCGAAGTGCATCGTGCTGGACGAGCCGACCGCCATGCTCGACCCGAAGGGACGGCGCGAGGTCATCGAGACCGTCCGCCGCCTCAACCGTGAGAACGGCATGACGGTCGTGCTCATCACGCATCACATGGACGAGGCGGTCATTGCCGACCGCGTCGTCGTCATGTCGGCGGGCAGGATCGTCGCCGACGGCACGCCGAAGGAGGTCTTCCGCCGGGCGGAGCTGCTCCGTTCGGTGCGCCTTACCGCGCCCGATACCGTGCGGCTCCTGCAGGAGCTGATCGCGGAGGGCGTCGATCTCCCGCCCGACGCGCTTTCCGTGGAGGAATGCGCGCAGGCGATCGCAAACGCATGGAAAGTCTGACGGAGGACACTTTATTGGCGCCGATTTTACAGACAAAAAACCTGTGCCACGTGTACGGCGAGGGAACGCCCTTCCGCCACGAGGCGCTGCGCCATATCGACCTTTCCATCGACCGCGGGGAATTCCTCGGGGTCATCGGGCATACCGGCAGCGGCAAATCTACGCTGATCCAGCACCTGAACGGACTGCTCAAGCCCACATCCGGCGAGGTGCTTTTCGACGGCGAGGATATCTGGAAGGACAAGGCGTTCACCCGCGCGGTGCGCTTCAAGGTCGGGCTGGTGTTCCAGTATCCGGAGTATCAGCTCTTCGAGGAGACGGTCTACGCGGACATCGCCTTCGGCCCGAAGAACATGGGACTTGACAAGGACGAGGTCGACCGCCGCGTCCGCCGCGCTGCGGGCTTTGTCGGCATCTCCGAAAAAAGCCTGCAGAAATCGCCGTTCGATCTGTCCGGCGGCAACAGGCGCCGCGCCGCCATCGCGGGTGTGATCGCCATGGAGCCGGACGTGCTGATCCTCGACGAGCCGACGGCGGGACTCGACCCGCTCGGCAGCGAGCAGATTTTGCAGAACATCCGCGACTGGCAGGCTGCGCAGGGCGCCGCGGTCGTCATGGTCACGCACGACATGAGCGATATCGCCGAGTGTGCCGACCGGATCGTCGTGCTTTCGGACGGCGCTTTGGCGATGGACGGCACGCCGCGCGAGATCTTCTCGCGCGCACAGGAGCTGACGCAGATCGGTCTGGACGTGCCGCAGGTCACCAAGGTATTCCTGCGCCTGCGCGAGCTCGGGCTCGACGTCGATCCCGCGGTCTATACCGTGCAGCAGGCGGCGCAGGCCCTTCTGAAACGGAAGGGGGGATCGCCGTGCTGAAGGACGTCACCATCGGTCAGTATTTCCCCGGCGATACCGCGCTGCACCGTCTCGATCCGCGCACGAAGCTGCTGGCGGTCATCGTCTACATCGTCGCGCTGTTCCTTGCCAAATGGTACGTCTCCTACGCGCTGGTGCTGGCGTTTCTCGTTTTCGCCGTCGCGGTCTCGCGCGTCAGACCGAAGGTGCTGCTGAAAAGCCTGCGCCCGATCCTGATCATCATCATTCTGACGGGCGTCCTGAACCTGTGTTATTCCATGGGCGATCATGTACTGGTCTCGTTCTGGATCATCCGCATCACGCGCGAGGGGCTGGAAAACGCGTTTTTCATGATCCTCCGCATTGTCATGCTGATCCTCGGCACGTTTTTGCTGACCTATACGACGTCTCCCATCGCGCTGACGGACGGGCTCGAGCAGCTTTTGCGTCCGCTGGCGAAGCTCCGCGTGCCGGTGCACGAGCTGTCCATGATGATGTGCATCGCGCTGCGCTTTATCCCCACGCTGATGGTGGAGACCGAAAATATCATCAGCGCGCAGAAGGCGCGCGGCGCCGATTTCGAGACGGGCAATCTCGTCCGCCGCGCCAAGGCGCTGATCCCGATTTTGGTGCCGCTGTTCATCAGCTCGTTCCGCCGCGCCGACGAGCTGGCGACGGCGATGGAATGCCGCTGCTATCACGGCGGCGAGGGACGCACCAAGCTGAAGCAGCTTCGCTATACGGCGGCGGACTTCGCGGCGTTCGGCGTGATGCTGGCGCTGCTGGCGGCGGTGATCGTGCTGCGGAGGATGGGACTATGACGAAGCGGAATCTTGCGATCATCCTCAGCTACGTCGGCACGGCGTACCACGGCTGGCAGGTGCAGAAAAATGAAATAAGCGTCGGTGAGACCGGGGAAAAAGCCGTCGCCGCCGTCGTCGGGCATCCGGCGCACGTCGTCGGCTGCGGCAGAACGGACGCCGGCGTGCACGCACGGCGCTACGTTGCCAACTTCCGCACCGATTCGACCATCCCCGCCGACCGGCTGCCGTACGCGCTCAACACGCACCTGCCGGGCGACATCGTCGTCACCGGCGCGATGGACGTGCACGAGGACTTCAATGCCATCGGCTCGTGCGTCCGCAAGGAGTACACCTATCTGATCTACAATTCCCGCATCCGCGATCCGTTCTATGAAGACCGCGCGTGGTTTTACCCGAAGCATCTTGACGAGAATATCATGCGCGAGGCGGCGGCGTCGTTCGTCGGCACGCACGATTTCGCGGCGGTGCGTTCTGTGGGCACGGAGGTCAAATCGACGGTGCGGACGGTATATTATTATGACGTGGAGCGCCGCGGCGAGCTGATCGAGCTGCGCGTCTGCGCGAACGGCTTTCTCTACAACATGGCGCGCGCCATGGCGGGCACGGTCGTCTACGCGGCGGAGGGCAAGCTCTCTCCCACGGAGATCGCGGCGATCTTAGCGCGCGGCGACCGCACGGCGGCAGGTCCCACGGTGCCGCCCGGCGGGCTTTACATGACGCATCTGTGGTACGACGACGGCGAGGTGAAGTTCGATGTCGGATAACGTGACAAAACTGAATGCCGTGCCGAAGCGGCGGCTCGTGCTGCTGATCGTCGCGGCTGTCGTCGTCACCCTGGCGCTGGTGCTGCTGCTGTTTTCCGAGCAGCTCGATCTCGCGTCGCTCGGCAGGAAGCTCCGCTACGGCGGCGAACGGCAGACGTATTCGTTCGACGCGCACAGCTCCAACCGCTTCGCGCCCTACGGCGACGGGCTTGCCGTCGTGTCGACGGGCGGTCTCAAGGCGATGGGCGGCGACGGCAAGACGCTTCTGACCGTCGCACAGCC
The DNA here is from genome assembly GCA_017443965.1 of Oscillospiraceae bacterium. Taxonomy (GTDB): domain Bacteria; phylum Bacillota; class Clostridia; order Oscillospirales; family Oscillospiraceae; genus RGIG3566. The sequence goes on along the minus strand of JAFSXP010000070.1, from coordinate 1,778 downwards.
GCTTTCGGAGCCTGCCGTGCAGACGGGGCGCGACGTCACGATCTTCTGGGACATCGGCGGCGAGACGCTGACGGCTGCGCGCGGCGGCGAACAGGTCTTCACGTTCAAGACCGACGGCGCAATACTGGACGCGGACATCTCCTCCGGCGATACGATGTGCATCGCCGCGTCGGAGGAGGGCTACAAGACGGTGCTGCGCGTCTACGACCGCAGCCGGAAGGAGACCTACCGCTGGTTCTCCTCCAGCCGCTTCTTCTCCGTCTGCGCCGTCTCGCCGGACGGCAGGCGCATGGCGGCGGTGTCGCTCGGACAGGCGGACGGCGTGTTTGAAAGCACGCTCTGCTGGTACCGCACGGACGAGGAGAACGTCCAGCAGATGCTCTCGCTCGGCGATACGCTGGTCTACGACCTGCGCTTTTTAGACCGCGACACGCTGCTCATCGTCACGGAAAGCGGCGTCAGGATCGTCTCCGCGGACGGCAGGACGCGCGGCGAATACGATTTTGCGCAGCGCTATTACCGCGGCTGCGCCTACGGCGACGGCTTCACGCTCGTCGCGCTGGACCTGTTCCAGGCGGGCAACCGCAGCGTGATCGTCACGCTGGACGACAGCGGCAAGCTCCTCGGCGAATACTACACGGAGGCGGAGCTTCTCGACGTCGACGTCTGCGGCAGATACTGCGCGCTTTTGACGGCGCAGTCGCTGACGGTCCTCCGCCGCGATCTCGGCGTGTACGCCGAGACGGACAACACCACCATGGCGACGTCCGCCGTGCTGCGCGGCGACGCCTCGGCGATCCTGATCTCCGACCGCAGCGCCGTGGAATATGTGCCGTAAATTGGCGTATGGTATTTTGCGAAATACCGTGCTATACTGTGAAAAACATATTGCATAACAAGGAGTACCCAAATGCAGCCAACCTTATGTTCCAAATGTAAAAAAAACGTCGCCGTGATCTTCATCACGAAGATCGAAAACGGCGTCAGTAAAAACGAGGGGCTGTGCCTCAAATGCGCCAAGGAGATGGGCATCAAGCCCGTCGACGACATGATGCGGCAGATGGGGCTGAGCGACGAGGATCTGGAAAACCTGTCCGACGAGATGACCGGCATGATGGAAAACGGCGGTCTGATGGGCATGCTCCAGCAGACGGACGACGGCAAGGACGAGGACGATGACGAGGCGGAGAGCCAGACCGCGACGTTCTCGTTCCTCAATAAGCTGTTCGGCTCGGGCGGCGCACAGCCGCAGCCCAAGGGCGACGAGCCTGCGTCCGACGAGCATGAAAAGGCGCCCGAGGGACGCAAGAACCGCAAGCGCAAGTTCCTGGACACCTACTGCCAGAACCTCACCAAAAAAGCCGCCGAGGGCAAGATGGATCACATCGTTGGGCGCGAGGTCGAGACCGAGCGCGTCGTGCAGATCCTCAACCGCCGTCAGAAGAACAACCCCTGTCTGATCGGCGAGCCGGGCGTCGGCAAGACGGCGATCGCCGAGGGGCTTGCCCAGCGCATCGTCGAAAAGAACGTGCCCTACAAGCTGCAGGACAAGGAGGTCTATCTGCTGGACCTGACGGCGCTCGTCGCCGGCACGCAGTTCCGCGGGCAGTTTGAAAGCCGCATCAAGAGCCTGATTGAGGAGGTCAAAAAGCTCGGCAACATCATCCTTGTCATCGACGAGGTGCACAATCTGGTCGGCGCGGGCGACGCCGAGGTCTCCATGAGCGCGGCGAACATTCTCAAGCCCGCCCTCTCCCGCGGCGAGATTCAGGTCATCG